>CAZOZE010000253.1:0-6980 GCA_964584215.1 uncultured Rhodobacterales bacterium | reverse complement strand
GGCGAGGCGCGGGTCGTCCAGCCCGTCGATGGCGACGCTCTGCGCGCGGGTGTTGCGGTCGGCGCGGTCCATCAGGTGCAGCCGGTCGTTGATCAGGTCATAGGCGCCGAGAAAGTCGCGCCCCATGCCGATCGGCCAGCTCGCCGGCGTCACGTCCAGCGCCAGCGCCTCCTGGATCTCGTCGATGATCTCGAAGGTGTCGCGGCTCTCGCGGTCCATCTTGTTGCAGAACGTCAGGATCGGCACGTCGCGCAGGCGGCACACCTCGAACAGCTTGCGCGTCTGGCTCTCGACGCCCTTGGCGCCGTCGATCACCATCACCGCCGCGTCCACGGCGGTCAGCGTGCGATAGGTGTCCTCGGAGAAATCCTCGTGGCCCGGCGTATCGACCAGGTTGAACCAGCGCCCGTCATACTCGAACGACATCGCCGACGCCGACACCGAGATGCCGCGGTCCTTCTCCATCTTCATGAAGTCCGAGCGGGTCCGCCGCGCCTCGCCCTTGGCGCGCACCTGACCCGCCATCTGGATCGCGCCGCCATAGAGCAGCAGCTTTTCCGTCAGCGTGGTCTTGCCCGCATCGGGGTGCGAGATGATCGCGAACGTCCGGCGCCGCGCCACTTCCGGCGGCAGGGTCAGGCTGTTATGTCCGATATCGAGCATGGCGCGGCATATACGGGCGCCAAACAGGGATGGGAAGGGGAAGCGGCATGGATCTCGGCATCAGGGGGCGCAAGGCCATCGTCTGTGCGGCGAGCAAGGGACTGGGGCGCGGCTGCGCCGAGGCGCTGGCGCAGGCGGGGGTGGACCTTGTCATCAACGCGCGCACGCCGGGGCCGCTGGAGGCGACGGCCGAGGCCCTGCGCGCCCATGGCGTGAGCGTGAGCACGGTGGCGGCGGACGTGACCACCGATGACGGCCGCGCCGCGCTGCTGGCGGCCTGTCCCGCGCCCGACATTCTGGTGAACAACGCCGGCGGCCCGCCGCCGGGGCTGTGGTCGGACTGGGGCCGCGAGGCGTGGCAGGCGGCGATCGAGGCCAACATGCTGACGCCGATCCTGCTGGCGACCGCCGTGCTGCCGGGCATGGTCGAGCGCGGCTGGGGCCGGGTGGTCAACATCACCTCGCAGTCGGTCAAGGGACCGATCCCGCAGCTTGGCCTGTCCAACGCCGCGCGCGCCGGGCTGACCGGGTTTGTCGCGGGCACGTCGCGGCAGGTGGCGCGGCATGGCGTCGCGATGAACAACCTGCTGCCCGGCAGCCACGCCACCGACCGGATCGCGGCGCTGGAGGAGAATCTGGCGCGCAGCCTCAACATCAGCCGCGAAGAGGCGTCGGCGCGGCGTAAGGCCGAGATCCCTGCGGGGCGCTATGGCGCGCCCGCCGAATTCGGCGCCATGTGCGCGTTCCTGTGCTCGCAGCACGCGGGCTTCATCGTCGGCCAGAATATCCTGCTCGACGGCGGCCAGACCAATGTGACGCTCTAGCCGCATGGGGCGCGCGCGGGCTGTGGGGTTGCGACCCTCTGCGCCGCTTGCTACCTGTTGCCTGACGGAAACGCTTGGGAATGGACGCGATGGCGCAGAGCGCAGGGACAGGGGCCGCCGGCGCGCCTTCCGCGCCCCGGCTGGCGTTCGACGGCGTCAGCATGGACTACGACGGCGTGCGCGCGGTGCGCGGCGTCACGTTCGACGTGCATGCAGGCGAGGTGATGTGCCTGCTGGGGCCGTCGGGCTGCGGGAAATCGACGCTGTTGCGCATCGCCGCCGGGGTCGAGCGCCAGAGCGCGGGCGCGGTGCTGGAGGGCGGCGCGATCGTGTCGGACGCGACGCGCCACGATCCGCCGGAGAGCCGCTCCATCGGGCTGATGTTTCAGGATTTCGCGCTGTTCCCGCATCTGACCGTCGCCGACAACGTGGCCTTCGGGCTGAAGCGGAAGATGAACGGCGCGCGACGCGGCGTCGCCGACGCTCTTCTCGCGCGGGTGGGGCTGAAGGGCTACGGCGCAAAGTATCCGCATCAGCTGTCGGGCGGCGAGCAGCAGCGCGTGGCGCTGGCGCGCGCGCTGGCGCCCAAGCCGCGCGTGATGCTGATGGATGAACCCTTCTCCGGCCTCGACCAGCGGCTGCGCGACGACATCCGCGACGAGACGCTGGCGCTGCTCAAGGAGGAGGGGGCCGCCGTCCTGCTGGTGACGCACGAACCCGCCGAGGCGATGCGGATGGCCGACCGCGTCGCGCTGATGCGCGCCGGAGAGGTGGTGCAGATCGGCGCGCCCTATCACATCTACAACCACCCCGTTGACCGCAAGGCGGCGGCTTTCTTCAGCGATCTCAACGTGATCCACGGCGAGGTGCGCGCGCGCCAGACCGACACGCCGTTCGGGCTGTTCCTGACGCCGGGCATGGTCGATCAGGCGGACGTCGAGATCATCATCCGCCCCCAGCACCTCAAGATCGACGAGGATCGCGGCGGCGCGCCGCCCGCCAGCCCGCGCACCGGGGTCGCGGCGCGGGGCCGGGTGGCGCGGGCGCGGTTCATGGGCTCGGAGAGCCTGATCGAGGTGCGGATGGACCACGACGGCTCGCTGCTGAAGGCGACCGTGCCCGGCGCCTATCTGCCGCCGCAGGGCGCGCCGCTGTGGCTGTCGCTGCGGCGCGAGCATTGCTTCGTGTTTCCCTGCGAGGCGCAGCGCCATGTCGCCAATCCGTGGGAGGCGGATCGCGACCCGCGCGGAAAAAGACCCGGCTAGGCTCTTTCCGCCTGCGCCGCTTTCCCATATGTGAGGGATGACAAGCAAAGGGCGCGCAGCGGCGCGCGCAGGGAGAGACATGCGATGAGCCCGAGCATCTGGCAGATCCTGATCGTCGTGCTTCTGGTCGTGGTGCTGTTCGGCCGCGGCAAGATTTCGGCGCTGATGGGCGACATGGCCAAGGGGATCAAGGCGTTCAAGCGCGGCATGGCCGACGATGAGCCGACCGAGACCCCCAAGGTGGAGCGCGCCGGGGACGACCCGATCGACGTGACCCCCGCCGCGCGGAAAAAGGACGCCTGAGCGGCCGTCAGCCGTCAACAGGCCAGGGGAGCGCGATGTTTGACATCGGGTGGGCGGAGCTGATGGTGATCGGGTCGCTGGCGCTGATCGTCGTGGGGCCGCGCGATCTGCCCAAACTGCTGCGCAGCCTCGGCCAGTATGTGGCGCAGGCGCGCGGCATGGCGCGGGAGTTCCAGCGCTCGATGGAGGACGCGGCGCGCGACGCCGACATCAGCGAGCTCAAGGGCGTGCGCGACGCCGCCAACGAGTTGCGCAGCCTCAAGAACCTGCCGTTCGAGACGGTGAAGCCCTCTCCGGCGGTGAAACCCTCTCCTGCGGTCAAGGCGGCGCAAAAGCCGCCCGCGCCGACCGGCGCAGCAGCGCCGTCGGCGCCGGCGGGCCCCTCCGCCGCGACCCCCTCCGCCGCGACCCCCTCCGCCGCGACCCCCCCCGCCGCCGCGCCCGCCGCCGCTGCGTCAGCCATCGATCTCAAGCCGCTCGACGACGCCAAGCCTGCGGGTGACGCGGCATGACGACGGACGAGGTCGAGTCCTCGAAAGCGCCGCTGATCGAGCATCTGATCGAGCTGCGCACAAGGCTGATCCGGGCGCTGCTGGGCTTTGGCGTCGCCGCGCTGTTCTGCTTCTTCTTCGCGCAGGAGATCTACGATGTCCTGACCGGGCCGCTGCGCGAGCGTCTGCTGGCGCGCGGGCAGGATCCGCGCCTGATCTACACCCAGCTCTACGAGACGTTCTTCGTCCACCTCAGGATCGGCGTTTTCGGCGGATTCTTCCTCGCCTTTCCGCTGATCGCGGCGCAGGTGTGGAAGTTCGTCGCGCCGGGGCTGTATCGTGACGAGAAGGCGGCGTTCGCGCCGTTCCTGATCGCGACGCCGGTGCTGTTCGTGATGGGCGCGTCGCTGGTGTATTTCCTCGTGATGCCGATGGCGATCGACTTCTTCCTCGATTTCCAGGCGGGCGGCGAGGATGGCGCGACCCAGATTCAGTTCCTCGGCAAGGTCAACGAATACCTCAGCCTGGTGATGACCTTCATCCTGGCGTTCGGCATCTGCTTTCAGTTGCCGGTGCTGCTGACGCTGCTGGGCCGCGTCGGCATCGTGTCTGCGGCGGGGCTGGCGGAGAAGCGCAAGTATGCGGTGGTCGGCATCGCGGCGGCGGCGGCGGTGCTGACGCCGCCCGATCCGATCAGTCAACTCGGCCTCGGCATCCCGATCTATCTGCTCTACGAGATCTCCATCGTCCTTGTGCGGCTGGCCGAGCGCAAGCGCGCCGCGCGCGAGGCGGCCGAGGAGGAAGCCTTCGAGCGCGAGATGGCGGGCGAGAGCGACGCGCCGCGCGGATGAGCGACGCGCTTTCCCGAATCGCCGCCGCGCTGGAGCGTCTCGCGCCGCCGCCTGACCCGGCGCCGGACTTCACCGAGGCCGACGCCTATCTGTGGAGCGTGGAGCCGGACCGGCTGCAACCCGTGCTGCGCATCAGCCGGGTGGAGATGGCGCTGCTGGTGGGCATCGACGGCGCCCGCGACCAGCTGTTGCAGAACACCCGCCGCTTCGCGCACGGTCTGCCCGCCAACAACGCGCTGCTGTGGGGCGCGCGCGGCATGGGCAAGTCGAGCCTGGTGAAGGCCGCGCACGCCGAGGCGGCGAGGGACGCGGCGGCGCGGCTGATCCTGGTCGAAATCCAGCGTGAGGACCTGCCCTCGATCCCGCGCCTCTTGCGCATCCTGCGCGCCGCGCCCGCGCGCTTCCTGCTGTTTTGCGACGACCTGTCGTTCGATGCGGGCGACAGCCATTACAAGTCGCTGAAGGCGGTGCTGGACGGCGGCGTGGAGGGGCGGCCGGAGAACGTGCTGTTCTACGCCACCTCCAACCGCCGCCACCTGATGCCGCGCGACATGATCGAGAACGAGCGCTCCACCGCGATCAACCCCTCCGAGGCGACCGAAGAGAAGGTGTCGCTGTCGGATCGGTTCGGGCTGTGGCTGGGGTTTCACCCGTGCTCGCAGGAGGCGTTCATCGCCATGATCCGGGGCTATTGCGACGCTTACGGCGTCGCGATCGACGACGAAACCCTGCGCGCCGAGGCCATCGCCTGGCGGCAGGCGCGCGGCGCGATGTCGGGGCGGGTGGCGTGGCAGCTGGTGACGGATCTCGCCGGACGCGCAGGCGTCAGACTGGGATAGGCGCGCAGGCGTCAGACTGGGATAGACGCGCAGGCTTCAGACTTGGATAGACGCGCAGGCGTCAGACTTGGATAGACGCGCAAGCATGAGCGCGTCAGCGCCGAAACTGCGCCAGCCGTTGCAAAAGGCGTGGCCCCGGCCTCCGCGCCGGGGCCTCTCCCGCCCCACGCGTCGGTGCGGCCCCGGCTCAGAAGCCGGGGCGGCGAACGCTCTAGCGTTTCGCGCCGCCCGCGCCAGCGAAAAACTCACCCCGGCAGATAGCGCGCCGGATCGACCGATTCGGCGCCCTGCCGCACCTCGAAATGCAGCGACGGATCGCGGCCCGAGGCGCCCGGCGCCACCGCGCCGATGGTCTGGCCCTGCTGCACGCGGTCGCCCTTTTTCACCGTGACGCCATCGACGCGGCCATAGACCGTCAGCAGGTCGTCCTCGTGGCGGATCAGGACGATGGTGCCAAGCCCGCCGAGCGACTCCGACACCAGCGCCACCTGGCCCGGCGCGGCGGCGACGACGGCGGCGCCCTGCGGCGCGGCGAAGTCCACCCCGTCGCTGCGCGCGCCCGCCGTCCGGTTGAACGGGCGGGCGATGGCGCCGTCCACCGGCTTCACGAACCGCGCGGCGGGCGCTGCGGGCGGCGCTGCGGCGACGACGGGCGCCTGCGCGCGCGCTTCGGGCGTGGCTTGCGGCTTGGGTGCGGGTTCTGCGGTCGCGACCACCAGCGGCGGCGCCGCCTGCGGCGTCAGAGCGGGCGGCGGAGAGACCGACACCGGCGGCGTCTGGCGCGGCGTCGGCGCGGCGGGGGGCTCGTCGATGGCGGCCTCGATCTGCGACAGGTCGAACCCGGTCGCGGGTTGCGGGGCGGCTTGCGGGTCGGTTTCCGCAGCGACTTGCGGGGCGACTTGCGGGGCGGCGAGCGGCGCCGCAGGCGATTCGGGCGTCGCAGGCGTCGCGTCCTGCGGGTCGAGCGGCGCGCCCAGCGGCGCCAGCACCGCGCTCTCCACCGTCGCCGGGCCGCTCGGCGCGGGCGGCAGGATCAGCTCGTCGCCGGGCCGCGGCGCATAGCCCGACGGCAGCCCGTTGTAGGCCGCCAGCGCCGATGCCGACAGCCCCACCCGGCCCGCCATGCTGGCGACCGTGTCGCCGGGGCGCGCGACGATGGCGCTGTAGCCGCCGTAATCGACCACGCCCTGCGCGTCGGGCGCCGTCCCTTGCGGCGCGGTCGGCGCAACCGGCTGGACCGGTCGCGGCGCCGCCGGTCGCGCGGCGGGCGTGGTGCCGCGAAACACAACCGGCGCCGGTTCCGGCCGCTCGGCGCAGCCCGCAAGCGCGACGGTCGCCGCAATCAGGGCGAGGGGCAAGGGGCGCATCGGCATGGCGTCAACTCCTGGTCGGTCGGGCGGCGCGGCGCCCTTTGGCGACAGTCGCAACAGATCACTCCGCCTCGGGCACGCCTTCGATCAGCGGCACGAAGCGCACGGGCAGCAGTTCATCATAGCGCAAACCCTGCGGCGTTTTAACGATCCGCAGCAATTGTTGCACGTCGTCGCTTTGTCCCACCGGCAGCACCATCACCCCGCCCTCGCGCAATTGCTTCAGCAGCAGCGCGGGCGGGTCTTCGGCGGCGGCGGTCAGCATGATGCGGTCGAAGGGCGCCTGATCGGGCCAGCCCAGCGCGCCGTCGCCCGCGACGATCGACACGTTCGACAGATCCAGCGCCGCGCAGCGCCGCGCCGCCTCGCGCGCC
>CAZOZE010000252.1:0-3252 GCA_964584215.1 uncultured Rhodobacterales bacterium | reverse complement strand
CGCGCTCGACGTGCCGACGCTGTTTTATCAATACGGCCTGGCCGACATCTGGCGCGAGGCCTATGCCGAGGCGGGCGGCGTGGTGTGGCTGTCGGCGGCGGGGCAGGACCCGTGCAACTTCAACACCAAAAAGCCGATCCGGTCGCTCGCCGACCTCAATGGCCTGCGCCTCTACACCTTCCCCACGGCGGGGCGTTTCCTGGCCAAGTTCGGCGTGGTGCCGGTGTCTATCCCTTACGAGGACGCCGAGGTTGCGGTGCAGACCGGCGAGCTTGACGGCATGGCCTGGTCGGGCATCACCGAGGATTACACCGTCGGCTGGGCCGACGTGACAGACTATATCACCACCAACAACATCTCCGGCGCCTGGATCGGCTCGTTCTACGTCAACGAGAAGCAGTGGAGCGACCTGCCGCCGCATCTGAAGCAGATCTATCTGTCCTGCGTCGAGGCCAGCCACACCTATCGCAACCAGTGGTACTGGGGCGGCGAGGCCAAGCTGCGCGCCACCGGCGACAAGCTGGAGCTGACCTCGGTGCCGGCGGCGGAGTGGCATGAAGTCGAGCAGGAGGCGCAAAAGTTCTGGGACGAGATCGCCCAGACCAGCGCGCGCGCGGCGAAGGTGGTGCAGATCTTCAAGGACTATAACGCGATCGTCGACAAGGCGGGCACGCCCTACACCTGCGGCTGACCCCTTGCGCGGGGGTCGCGCGCGCGGCCCCCGCTCTCCCTCATCGCCAGAGAAAGACCAACCACCATGGCAGGCGCCATCACGCTTGAAGACCTGAAGGAATCCGTCGCGACCGGCGACATAGACACCGTGATCGCGGCGCAGGTGGACATGCAGGGCCGCCTGATGGGCAAGCGCTTTCAGGCCGAGTTCTTCCTCGACAGCGCCTGGGCCGAGACCCATGGCTGCAACTATCTGCTGGCCACCGATCTGGAGATGAGCACGGTGCCGGGCTATGCGGCGTCAAGCTGGGCGGAGGGCTATGGCGACTATGCGCTGCGCCCGGATCTGGCGACGCTGCGCCGCATCCCCTGGGCGCCGGGCGCGGCGCTGTGCCTGTGCGACACGCTCGACCACCACGGCCAGGCCGAGATCGCCCACGCGCCGCGCACCATCCTCAAGGGCCAGATTGCGCGGCTGGCGGCGCTGGGCGCGCAGGCGATGACCGCCACCGAGCTTGAGTTCTACCTGTTTAGCGAGACCTATGAGGAGGCGCGCGCGCGCGGCTATCGCGGATTGACGCCGGTCGGCGGCTTCAACGCCGACTACGCCATCCAGCTCACCGCGCGCGAGGAGGACGTGATGCGCGCGGTGCGCACCGGCCTCAACGGCGCCGACATCCCCGTTGAGGGATCGAAGGGCGAGGCCAACGCCGGGCAGGAGGAGATCAACGTCCGCTACGCCGACGCGCTGACCATGGCCGACCGCCACGCGATCATGAAGAACGGGATCAAGGAGATCGCCCACGCCAAGGGCCGCAGCGTCACCTTCATGGCCAAGCCCGGCACGCAGGACGCGGGCAACTCCGCCCACATCCACCTGTCGCTGCGCGGCCCCGACGGCGCGGCGCTGTTTCACGACCCCGCCGCGTCGCACGGCATGTCCGAGACGATGCGCGCGTTTCTCGCCGGGCTGATCGCCCACGCCGACGCGATCACCTGTTTTCTCGCGCCGTATGTGAACAGCTACAAGCGCTTTACCACCGGGCTGTTCGCGCCGACCCGCACGGTGTGGAGCCTCGACAACCGCACGGCGGGGTTCCGTGTGGTCGGCGACGGCACGCCCGCCGTGCGCATCGAGTGCCGCATCGGCGGCGCCGACCTGAACGCGCATCTCGCCATCGCCGCGCTGATCGCGGCGGGGGTGGACGGCGTGACGCGCGGCCTGACCCTGCCCCCTGCCTATGGCGGCGACGCCTATGGCGACGATGACGCCCCGGAAGTGCCGAAAACCCTGCGCGCCGCCGCCGCCGCGCTCGACGCTTCGGCCATGCTGCGCGCGGCTCTGGGCGACGCGGTGGTGGAGCATTACGTCCGCGCCGCGCGCTGGGAGCAATCGGAATGCGACCGCGCAGTGACCGACTGGGATCTGGCGCGCGGCTTCGAGAGGGTGTGAGACCATGACCGCCACGCTGCGCTGCATCTCGCCCATCGACGGCTCGACCGTCGCCGAGCGCCCCGCCCTGTCGCCGGAGGCCGCCCGCGCCACGCTCGCCGCCGCCCGCGCGGCGCAAAAGGCCTGGGCCGCGCGTCCGCTGGCGGAGCGCTGCGCGCTGGTGCTGGCGGGGGTCGAGCGCCTTGCCGCGATGGGCGACGAGATGGTGAGCGAACTGGCCTGGATGATGGGCCGCCCGGTGCGCTATGGCGGCGAGATCGGCGGCGTGCGCGAGCGCGCGCAATACATGGCCTCGATCGCCGAGGGCGCGCTGGCGCCGCTGGTGATCGAGGCGTCCGAGCGTTTCGAGCGGCGCATCGCGCGTGAGCCGCACGGGCTGGTGTTCGTGATCGCGCCGTGGAACTATCCCTATCTCACCGCGATCAACACCGTGGCGCCCGCGCTGATCGCGGGAAACGCCGTGGCGCTGAAGCACGCCACGCAGACGCTGCTGGCGGGCGAGAGGCTGGCGCGGGCCTTTCACGAGGCCGGCGTGCCGGAGGCGGTGTTTGTCAACCTGTTCCTCGATCACGCGACCACCGAGGCGCTGATCGGCGAACGCGCGTTCGACTTCATCAACTTCACCGGCTCGGTGGGCGGCGGGCGGACCATCGAGCGCGCGGCTGCGGGCACCTTCACGCCGCTGGGGCTGGAACTGGGCGGCAAGGATCCCGGCTATGTGATGGCGGACGCCGACCTCGATGCGGCGGTCGAGACTCTGATGGACGGCGCGCTGTTCAACGCCGGGCAGTGCTGTTGCGGGATCGAGCGCATCTATGTGATCGAACCGCTGTTCGACGCCTTCGTGGAAAAGGCGGTCGGCTTCGCCAACGCGCTGAAGCTGGGAAACCCGCTTGAGCGTGAAACAACGCTCGGCCCGATGGCCAACCGCCGCTTCGCCGACATCGTGCGCGCCCAGACCGCCGAGGCCGTGGCGGCGGGCGCATGCGCGCTGATCGACCCCGCGCATTTTCCGGCCGACGACGGCGGCGCCTACCTCATGCCGCAGGTGCTGGTGAACGTCGATCACTCGATGCGGGTGATGCGCGAGGAAAGTTTCGGCCCCGTGGTCGGCGTCATGGCCGTGC
>CAZOZE010000251.1:0-5627 GCA_964584215.1 uncultured Rhodobacterales bacterium | reverse complement strand
CTGAACGTCACCATCAAGCCCGGCGGGCCGGACATCGCGCCGCCGCAGGTGATCGCGGGCGGCGGCGCCGACGTGGTGGTGGAGTGGATGCCCGCCGCGCTGGCGGCGCGTGAGCGCGGCGTGCCGCTGGTCAACATCGCCCAGCCGTTCACCGCGTCAGGCCTGATGATGACCTGTCTGGCCGAGAGCGGCGTCAAGACGCCCGCCGACTTTCCGGGGCGCACGCTGGGCACCTGGTTCTTCGGCAACGAGTATCCGTTCCTGAGCTGGATGTCGAAGCTGGGCATCGCCACCGACGGCTCACCGGGCGGCGTCGAAGTGCTCAAGCAGGGCTTCAACGTCGATCCGCTCTTGCAGAAGCAGGCCGACTGCATCGCCACCATGACCTACAACGAATACTGGCAGGTGATCGACGCGGGGCTGACGCCCGAGCAGCTGGTGACCTTCAAGTATGAGGATCAGGGCGTCGCCACGCTGGAGGACGGGCTTTATGTGCTGGAGCAGAACCTCGCCGACCCCGCCTTCGCCGACCGCATGACGCGCTTTGTGCGCGCCTCGATGAAGGGCTGGAAATACGCCGAGGCCAACCCCGACGAGGCGGCGCTGATCGTGCTCGACAACGACGCCACCGGCGCCCAGACCGAAAAGCACCAGAAGCGGATGATGGGCGAGATCGCCAAGCTGACCGCAGGCTCGAACGGCGCGCTCGACCCGGCGGCCTATGAGCGCACGGTGGCGACGCTGCTGGGCGGCGGCTCCGACCCGGTGATCACCAGGGCGCCCGAAGGGGCGTGGACGCACGCGATCACCGACAAGGCGCTGTAGTCCGGCGCAAAAAACCCCGTGCCGTCAGCGGCGCGGGGTGCTAGGCTGATGTCATCAGTAAAGTTCGCAACCCTTGACGGAGTTCCCGCCATGCGCCCCGCCCTCGCCGCCTTCGCCGCCTTCTGCCTCGCCGCCTCCGGCCTGAGCGCGCAGGAGGCGCCCGATCCCTACACCGTGTCGTTCGGCGTCGATCGCGAGTCGTTCGACGAGACCGGGATCACCGCGCTGACGCTGGCGGCGCGCGACATCAGCCTGGGCGGTGCGGGCGCCGTGCTGGTCGAGGGGCACACCGACACGCAGGCGGACGCCGACTATAACCTGGCGCTGTCGGACCGGCGCGCGCGGGTGATCCGCAACGAGCTGATCGCGCGCGGCGTGGCGCCGGCGACGATCACCATCACGCCGCTGGGGCAGGAACAGCTTGCGGTGGCGACCGGCGATGGCGTGGCCGAAGCCGCAAACCGCCGTGTGACCATGACGCTCGCCGATTTCGGCGCCTTCGAGGCGCCCGATCCGCTGCGGCCCTACGCCTTTCGCCTGCCGTGACGGCGGAAACGTGTCAATCCCATTAAGTTGCGAAAAAACGCGGGCGCCCGGCGCGCGAGGTGGTTAGAACGGAGTTCCCGGAAACTCATCAGGAACACCCGACATGCCCACCACGCGCCGCCGCCGCAACGTCAAGATCGTCGCGACCCTCGGCCCGTCCTCGTCAAGCCGCGAGATGATCGCGAAACTGTTCGACGCGGGCGCCGACGTGTTCCGGCTCAACATGAGCCACGGCAGCCATGAGGACGTCGCCGCCCGTCACGCCCTGATCCGCGAGATCGAGCACGAACAGGGCCGCCCGATCGGCATCCTCGCCGATCTTCAGGGGCCCAAGCTGCGTGTCGGCGTGTTCGGCGACGGCCCGGTGACGCTGACGGAGGGCGCGGCCTTCCGGCTCGATCTGGACGCGACGCCGGGCGATGCGACGCGGGTGCAGCTGCCGCACACCGAGATCCTGCAGGCGCTGCAGCCGGGCGCGACGCTGCTGGTCAACGACGGCAAGATCCGCCTGCGCGTCACCGCCTGCGACGGCGTGAGCGCGGATACGGTGGTCGAGGTCGGCGGCGAGATCTCCAACCGCAAGGGCGTCAACGTGCCCGACGTGATTCTGCCGCTCACCGCGCTGTCGGAAAAGGATCTCAAGGATCTCGAGTTCGTCTGCGAGCTGGGCGTGGACTGGCTGGCGCTGTCCTTCGTGCAGCGGCGCGAGGACATGGAGGAAGCGCGCGCGCTGGCGAAGGGCCGCGCGGCGCTGGTCGCCAAGATCGAGAAGCCGGCGGCGGTGAAGAACATCGACGACATCATCGCGGCGTCGGACGGCGTGATGGTCGCGCGCGGCGATCTGGGCGTCGAGCTGCCGGTGGCGCAGGTGCCGCCGCTGCAAAAACGCATCGTGCGCGCCTGCCGCCGCGCCGGAAAGCCGGTGATCGTGGCGACGCAGATGATGGAGTCGATGATCCTGGCGCCGGTGCCGACCCGCGCCGAGGTGTCGGACGTGGCGCAGGCGATCTACGAGGGCGCCGACGCAGTGATGCTGTCGGCGGAGAGCGCGGCGGGCGATTATCCGGTCGAGGCGGTCGCGGCGATGAACGCGGTGGCCGAGACCGTCGAGCAGGACCCGATCTATCGCGAGATCATCGAGGCGTCGCGCAAGACCGTGCGCGGCACGGTGTCTGAGGCGATCATGGCCGCCGCGCGCGAAGTGGCCGAGACCTCCCACGTCAAGGCGATCTGCTGCTTCACCCATTCCGGCGCCACCGCCATGCTGGCGGCGCGGGAACGGCCGCGGGTGCCGATTCTGGCGCTGACGCCGTTCAAGGGGACGGCGCGCAAGCTGTGCCTTGTCTGGGGCCTGCACTGTTCCGCGGTCGATGAGGTCGAGCGGTTCAAGCTGGCGGTGGTGTCTGCGGCGCGGGTCGCGGTGCGCGACGGCTTCGCCACCTCGACCGACAAGATCGTGGTGACGGCGGGCGTGCCGTTCAACCAGCCCGGCACCACCAACATCCTGCGCGTCGCCACGGCGGACGAGCGCGCGATCTTCGAGGGCGAACCGGCCTGAGGCGGCGTTTTCCCCGAGATAGGCCGTTGAAGCGCGACGAATCCGCCCATAGGGTTATCCGTGGCGCTTTAATGACGGGGTGGCGGGTTCGCCGACCACCCCCGGCCCGGATCAGGGAGACGACCTCGTGAAACACTTCGCACCCATCGCCGCCGCCATGGCGCTTTCCTTCGCCGCCCATGGCGCTGTGGCGCAGGAGAAGTTCATCACCATCGGCACCGGCGGCCAGACCGGCGTCTACTATGTGGTGGGGCAGTCGATCTGCAGTCTGGTGAACCGCGGCGCGGCGCAGCACAACATCCGCTGCACCGCGCCCTCCACCGGCGGCTCGATCGCCAACATCAACGCCATCAAGGGCGGCGACATGGACATGGGCGTGGCCCAGTCCGACTGGCAGTATCACGCCTACAACGGCAGCGCGAAATTCGAGGGCGACGCCTTTCCCGGCCTGCGCGCGGTGTTCTCGGTCCACCCCGAGCCGTTCACGGTGATCGCCCGCGCCGACGCGGGCATCAAGACCTTCGACGATCTGAAGGGCAAGCGCGTCAACGTCGGCGCGCCGGGTTCGGGCCAGCTCGCCACCATGAACGTGGTGCTTGAGGCCAAGGGCTGGACGATGGGCGATTTCTCGCTGGCCTCCGAGCTTCAGCCCTCCGAGCAGGCGCAGGCGCTGTGCGACAACAAGGTTGACGCGATCGTCTATACCGTGGGCCATCCCAACGGTTCGATCCAGGAGGCGACCACGTCGTGCGAGTCGGTGATCGTGGCGGTGGACGGCCCGGCGATCGAAAAGCTGGTCGCCGACAACGCCTTCTACGCCGTCGCCACCATCCCCGGCGGCATGTATTCGGGCAACGACGCCGACGTGAAGACCTTCGGCGTGCGCGCCACCTTCGTCTCGTCGGACAAGGCCGATGAGGAGACGATCTATCAGACCGTGAAGGCGGTGTTCGACAACTTCGACCGCTTCAAGCGCCTGCATCCCGCCTTCGGCATCCTGAAGGCGGAGGAGATGATCAAGGCGGGCCTGTCGGCGCCGCTGCACCCCGGCGCGGCGCGCTATTACGCCGAGCGCGGCTGGATGTGAGCCCGGGGCGGCGGGCGGCGCCCGCCACCCGCCGACATTCGCAGCGAGAATCCGCAGCGTGTGGTTAAGTGAGGGGATGCGATGAGCGACAAGAGCGCAGACGCCGACGGCCTCAGCCAGGCGGAACTCGATGAACTGGTCGCCGCCGCCGACACCGGCGGCAGGCAGGCGACCGGCTTCACCGCCTGGCTGATCCTCGCCGTGGCGCTGTGCTGGTCGCTGTTCCAGCTCTGGTTCGCCTCGCCGATCCCGTTCATGGTGGGGTTCGGCGTGTTCAACGACACCGAGGCGCGGTCGATCCACCTCGGCTTCGCGTTGTTTCTCGCCTTCGCCGCCTACCCCGCCGCGCGCTCACCGTTCCAGCTTGTGCTGGGCGTCGGCGTCCCCGTGCTGATGGCCGTGCTTTTCATGATCGGCGCGCGCGGGACCGACAGCACATGGTGGATCCCGCTGGTCGCGCTGGGCGTGGCGGCGGCGGTGCTGCTCGGCTCGCCGCGCGAGCGGGTGCCGGTGTGGGAATGGGCGCTGGCGGGGCTCGGCGCGGTCACGGCGCTGTATCTGTTCGTGTTCTACCGCGAGATCTCGGACCGCGTCGGCGCGCCGAACGGCACGGATTTCGTGATCGGCGTGACCGGCCTTATCGTGCTGCTGGAGGCGACGCGGCGCGCGCTGGGCCCTGCGCTGATGATCGTGGCGGCCGTGTTCCTCAGCTACACTTTCCTGGGTCCGTGGATGCCGGGGATCATCGCGCACAAGGGCAACTCGCTGTCCGAAGTGGTCAATCACCAGTGGATCACCACGCAGGGCGTATTCGGCATCGCGCTGGGGGTCTCGACCAGTTTCGTCTTTCTGTTCGTGCTGTTCGGCGCGCTGCTCGACAAGGCCGGCGCCGGCAACTACTTCATTCAGGTCGCCTTTTCGCTGATGGGCCACATGCGCGGCGGCCCGGCCAAGGCGGCGGTGGTGTCCTCGGCGATGACCGGGCTGATCTCCGGCTCCTCGATCGCCAACGTGGTGACCACCGGCACGTTCACGATTCCGCTGATGAAGCGGGTGGGTTTCTCGGCGGAGCGCGCGGGCGCGGTCGAGGTGGCGTCGTCGGTCAATGGCCAGATCATGCCGCCGGTGATGGGGGCGGCGGCGTTCCTGATGGTCGAATATGTCGGGATCCCGTATTTCGACGTGGTCAAGCACGCCTTCCTGCCCGCCACGATCTCCTATATCGCGCTGGTCTATATCGTGCACCTTGAGGCGATGAAGGCGGGCATGAAGGGCCTGCCGCGCGCCTACACCCCCAAGCCGATCGTGCAGCGGCTGATCGGGATCGCCTTCACCATCGCGGCGATCTGCGGCTTGAGCTTCGCGGTCTATTACGGCATGGGCTGGCTGCGGCCCGCGTTCCCCGATATGGCGGGCTACATCGTGTTCGGCCTGCTGACGACGGCCTATGTGGCGCTGCTGTGGGTCGCGTCGCGCGAGGCGCCGCTGAAGCTGGACGACCCCAACGCGCCGGTGACCAAGCTGCCGCTGCCGGGGCCGACGGTGCGCTCGGGGCTGCACTTCCTGCTGCCGGTGATCGTGCTGGTGTGGGCGCTGATGATCGACCGGCTC
>CAZOZE010000250.1:0-4113 GCA_964584215.1 uncultured Rhodobacterales bacterium | reverse complement strand
GGGCCAAACTGGTCGGGGCGGCGAGATTCGAACTCGCGGCCTTCGGTTCCCAAAACCGACGCGCTACCAGGCTGCGCTAAGCCCTGACGCCGCCGTTCTAGCCGTTGGCGGGGGGGCGGGCAACCGAGCACGGCCAGGCGGCGCCCTCGCCGAACGCGGCGTGGCGCAGGCGCGCGCCGACGGTTATGCCCAGCGACCGCGCCAGCCCGCCGTGGATCTCCAGCACCGCGCTGGCCGCGCAGCCGGAGCGGCGCAGCCGGAGCGGCGCGGGTCACGCGTGAAAGGCGCCGCGCGCTCGACCATGCCGCACACGCGCCCGTCGGCGCCGATGAACAGCATGTCGAGGCTGAGCGGCGTGTTCTCCATCCAGAACGCCCGCTCCTCTGCGCCGTCGAACAGAAACAGCATCCCGGCGTCCTGCGCCAGATCGGTGCGGAACATCAGGCCGCGCGCGCGGTCCTCCGCCGTGTCGGCGATCTCCACCGAAAAGGCGACCACGCCGCCGCCTTGCGTCTCGATCTCGACGCGATCCCCGGGACAGGCGGCCTGCGCGCCGGTGGCGATAACGGCGACGGCGAGCGCGGCGCCGCGCGCGAGACCTGAAAACTTCACGCCGTTCAATCCTCGCCGGAACCTGAAGACGCCTCGCCCCGAGAGGTGTGGCTCGCCTCGGTGTGGCTCGCCGCAGTCTCGGTCGCCTCAGCCTCGCTCACCGCAGTCTCGCTCACCGCAGTTTCCCAGGGCCGCACCTCCGCCGCCATCAGGCCGCGCGGGCCGCTGGTGGTGCGGATCGCCACCGCCTCACCCGGCGCCAGATCGGCGACGCCGGTGCGCCGCAGCACCTCCATATGCACGAAAACATCCTCATGCCTGCCGAAGATGTTGAGAAATCCGAAGCCCTTGCCCCGGTCGAACCATTTGACGCGCGCAGGCTCCAGCGGACCGTCGGCAGGCGCCGCGCCGACAAACTCGCTCGGCCGCTCGGCGAGACCCTGCTCGGGGCCTTCGCCCACTTCGAGAATCTGCACCGCCTGCCAGCCGCGCTCGAACAGCGCCGCCTCCAGCCGGATGGTTGCGCCTTCGGGAAGACTGGTGCGCCCCGAGGCGCGCACGCAGTTGGCGTGTGCGAGGATGTCGCCCTCCACGCCGTCGGATATGATAAATCCATAGCCGCGCAGCGCGTCATACCATTTGACGCGGCCCTCGACCTCAACGACGCTTTGTTCGGAAACAACGTCCACGCACTTTCCCCCAAACACGTTCGCACCCGCGCGGCCCGACGATCTTCACACGCTTCAATGCGACAACAGGATACGGTTAAAATTGGCGCAGATAAACTGTCATTTACACGCGCGGCTCGCGATCATGATCTTATCGGGCGTCATGCTCGCCGCCTGCGCCGCCACGCCGGAGGCGCCGCAGGGGCCGCTGGCGCGGCAGCGCCTGCTGCCGCTCGCCCCGCCGCCGCAGATCGTCGCGGGGTCGGAGGCCGGTTTGGCGGACGCGCTGACCGCCGTGCGACGGCTTGAGGCGAAGCGCGACGCGGCGGCGGCGGCGCCGCGCGTCGAGGCGGTGGCGGAGCCGTTTCTCTACGGCTCGCCGCTGGGGCGGCGCTTTCTGGCGCTGGCCCCGGCCCGCGCGCTGGCGATCGGCGATCCGCCGGAGCGCTGTCCGGCGGCGGGCATCGGCCACGAGCCCGGCGACGGCGCCGCCGCGCGACGGGCGGCGGCGGGCGAGGCGCTGCGCCGCTGCCTCGCCGCCGGCGACGGCCGCGCGGCGTGCGGCTGCCGACTGCTGGCGCTCGACGACATGCTGCTGGCCGGACCGCGCGCCTTCACCTACGCGCCCGGGGTCGGCGGGCGGCTGGTCGGCGACGGCGCGGGCGGCCGGGGCGCGCCGCTGACCGTCTCGGAACGCGCGACCGACGACCCCGCCCGCACGCTGATCGGCTTTTTCGATGCGGCGGGGCCGGTGGCGGTGGGCGAAGTCGATGACGGCGGCGCCGCGCGGCTGGTGATGCTGGAGTCGGGCGCGGTGTTTCAGGGCGCGCGGGAGCGGCGCGGCTGGCGGCGCGGGCGGATCATGGAGCGGCTGCTGCTCAGCGACGCCGCCGGGCGGCGGCTCATCGCGCTGATCGGCTTCGAACCCGCCGACATCGTGGCCGAAGGCGCGGCGCTCGCGGTCTGGCCCAGGGGATAGGCGCGCAGGCGTCGGCGCGCACTTGCGCTTGGCGGCGATTTGCGCCCCACTGGCGGCCGATCCTGCGAGAGCGCCGACAATGTTCCAGAGCTTCGATCTGCCCGACCACACCGGCCACGGCCCCGCGCGGCTGGCGCGGCTGCGCGACGCGCTGCGCGCAGCCGGCGTGGACGGCTTTCCGACGCCGCGCGCCGACGCGCATCAGGGCGAGAACGTCGCGCCCTGCGACGAGCGGCTGGCGTGGCTGACCGGCTTCACCGGCTCGGCGGGGCTGTGCGTGGCGCTGATGGACCGCGCGGCGCTGTTCGTGGACGGGCGCTACACCCTTCAGGCGCGCGCGCAGGTGGACGCCGCCGCGTTCGAGGTGGTTCCGATCGCGGAGACCACGCCCGAGCAATGGCTCGCCGACGCGCTGCCCGCCGGCGCCACGCTGGCGCTTGATCCGATGCTGCACACGGCGGCGGCGGTCGAGAAGCTGCGCACGGCGGCCGAACGGGCGGGAGGGCGGCTGCGGCTGCTCGACGCCAACCCGCTGGACGGGGTGTGGGACGACCGCCCTCCCCCGCCCACCAGCGCGATCTATCCCCACCCCGTGGAGCTGGCGGGCGAGGACGCCGCCGCCAAGCGCGCGCGCATCGGCGAAGCGGTGGCGCAGGCGGGCGCGGCGGCGGCGGCGCTGACCCTGCCCGACAGCATCGCCTGGCTGCTCAACATCCGCGCCGACGACGTCGCCCGCCTGCCCGCGCCGCTGGCCTTCGCGCTTTTGTTCGCCGACGGGCGCGTGCGGCTGTTCAGCCACCCCGACAAGGTGGACGGCGCCGCGCAGGCGCATCTCGGCGACGCCGTCACGGTGGAGGACGCGGCGGCGTTCGGCCCCGCGCTCGACGCGCTGAAGGGTCAGGCGGTGCTGGTGGACCGCGACAGCGCCCCGGCCTGGGTGAGCCTGCGGCTGGAGGCGGCGGGCGCGAGGGTGGTCTGGGGCCGCGACCCCTGCATCCTGCCCAAGGCGATCAAGAACGCGACCGAACTGGACGGCGCGCGCGCCGCGCACCGGCGCGACGGCGCGGCGATGGCGGCGTTCCTGCACTGGCTTTCGGTCGAGGCGCCGAAAGGCGCGCTGACCGAGATCGCCGTGGCGCGCAAGCTCGAAAGCCTGCGCGCGGCGTCCGGCGCCCTGCGCGACATCGCCTTCGAGACCATCTGCGGCGCGGGCGAGCATGGCGCCATCGTCCATTACCGCGTCAGCCGCGAAAGCGACCGCGCGATCCGCCCCGGCGAGATCCTGCTGGTGGACAGCGGCGGCCAGTATCGCGACGGCACCACCGACGTCACCCGCACCATTGCGGTCGGCGCGCCGGAGGCGGAGGCGCGCCGACTGTTCACGCTGGTGCTGAAGGGCATGATCGCGGTCAGCGCGGCGCGGTTTCCCGCCCGCACGGCGGGGCGCGAGCTCGACCCGCTGGCGCGCGCCGCGCTGTGGCGGGCGGGATACGACTATGACCACGGCACCGGCCATGGCGTCGGCAGTTATCTGAACGTCCACGAGGGGCCGCAGAGCCTGTCGCGGCGCGGGGCCGAGCCGCTGGCGCCGGGGATGATCCTGTCCAACGAGCCGGGCTGCTATCTGGAGGGCCGCTTCGGCATCCGCATCGAGAACCTGATCGTGGTGACGCCGCCTGCGCCGGTGGCGGGCGGGGCGCGCGCGATGCTGGGCTTCGAGACGCTGACGCTGGCCCCGATCGACCGCGCGCTGATCGACCCCGCCCTGCTGCAGGCGGATGAGCGCGCGTGGCTGAACGCCTATCACGCCCGCGTGCTGGCCGAGATCGCGCCGCTGGTCGCGCCGGAGGTCGCCGCGTGGCTGGCCGGCGCCTGCGCGCCGATATGAGCCAAGCGCCTGCGCGCCGGTGTGAC
>CAZOZE010000249.1:0-8892 GCA_964584215.1 uncultured Rhodobacterales bacterium | reverse complement strand
GTTGCGGCCATAGACCAGCAGCATCGCGATGATGACCGATCCGTAGATCACCTGCCGCGCCGCCTCCGGCATCTGCATGATCGACAGCACCGAGTTCAGCAGCACGATCAGGATCACCCCGACCAGCGTGCCCAGATAGCGCCCGCGCCCGCCCAGGATATGCGTGCCGCCGATCACCACGGCGGCGATGGCGGGCAGCAGATAGGCGTCGCCCATCCCCTGATAGGCCTTGGTGGAATAGCCAGCCAAAAGCACGCCCGCCAGCCCCGACGCCGCGCCGCACAGCATGAACGCCGCCACGATCACCCGCCGCGTGCGCACCCCGGCCAGATAGGCCGCCGCCTCGCGCGCGCCGATCATGTAAAGCGCTCGCCCCATCGCCGTGCGCCCCAGCAGCACCACCATCCCCGCCGAGACCAGCGCCCAGACGAACACCGCGACCGGCGCGCCCGCGACCTTGCCGACCGCCAGCCACTGCATCTCCGGCGTGGCGGCGGTCTGCGGCGCGAAGCCGCCGGTCTGCGCCACCATCACGCCTTGCGCCACCGCGTTGACCCCCAGCGTGAAGATCATCGAGGGGATGCGCAGATAGGCCACGCCGCAGCCGTTGATCAGCCCGATGCCCATCCCCACCGCCAGCCCCACCGGCACGGCCATCGGCCCGCCGACCGCCGTCGCGGTCATCGCCGAGGCGGCGATGGTCTTGGGCACGGAGAGGTCGATGTGGCCGAGCAGGATCACCAGCATCATGCCCGCCGCGACGATCCCGAGGAACGAACCGACCTGAAGCTGCTGCAACAGGTAGGCGGGCGCCAGCAGCGTGGCGGCGCCTTGCGTCCACAGCGTGCAGGCTGTGCCGATCGCGAGGATCGCCGCCACGAAGCCCGCCGCGATCACAACCGGCCTGTCCTCGGGCGACAGGCGGCGGCGGGGCTTGCGGGTCTGCGCGCCATCGCTCATCCGGGCGTCCTCACCTGAACAGGTCCAGCGTGTTGCGCACCCGCAGCACGCGCACCGCGCCAAGGCTGACGGCCCCCAGCAGCACCATGCCCTCGATCAGCGGCTGAAGCAGCGGATCGACCTCGAAGATGCGGAAGTTGAACGAGATCGCGCGCAGCGCCAGCGCGCCGAACAGCGAGCCGACCGCCGAGCCGACCCCGCCCAGCCGGGGCGCTTGGCGGCGGCGGGCGAGCCGGGCGCGACCGGGCGGCCGTCGATCCGCACCGCGCCCTGCACGCCGCGCAGCACGCAGAACAGCGCCAGCAGCAATTCCTTCTGCGCCGTGCCGTCGTCCCAGTTGCCGACCACCTCGACGATCTCCCAGTCGCGGTCGGCTCGAACAGCTCACGAAAGCCGATGTGGCGGTCGCGGTCCACCGAGTTGCCGGGCAGGCCGCGCACTTCGAGGATCTTGCCGGATTTCTTGTCGCCCAGCCGCTCGGTCAGCCAGCGGGCGTACATCCTGCCCATCTCAAGCTGGTTCTCGTTGACCTGCATCACCTTGTCGGTGTCGAGCACGTTGTCGAACGGCACGATCACCACGTTGTTGCGGTCTGCCAGCCGGATCACGCGGTCAAAGCCCTCCGGCGACACCGCGATGGTGATGATCGCGTCGAAGCCCTGATTGATGAAGTCCTCGATGGCGCCGAGCTGGGCGGCGACGTCGGTCCCGGTGGAGACCACCTTGAACTCGCTGATCCGCTCGGCGATCCCCGCCTGTTCGGCGTAGGCCTTGGCGGTCTGGATCATCTGGATGCGCCAGGTGTTGCCGACGAAGCCGTTGACCGCCGCCACCTTGTGCGGCCCGTCGCGCTTTTCCCACTGCAGATACGTGATGTCCGGACTCCACGGCGCGAAGCAGCCCGGATCGGCGCCGGGGCCGCTCACCACCTTGGGCGCCGCCATGGCGGCCCCGGCGCCGAGCAGCGCGAGCGTCAGCGGGCGGCGGAAATCGTTCTGCGCATCGGTGTCCTCCCTGGATTGATCGACCGTCTCATTCGATTTAGCGGTCCCAGAAACAACGTATGATAGCGCTAACCGGCAATCCAGTGGAAAAAAGCGGCGGCGCCCGAGGCGGCCGGCGCGCTCTATTGCGCCGCGCGCAGCGGTTCCGCCGCCTGAGGCGTCGCGGCGCGGCGGCGCAGGGCGCCGGCGCGCTCCGCCGCCGCCACCTTGCCGACGCCATGGCGCGTCTTGCGCCACAGGCTGGGCGCCGCGACCATCTCAGCCAGCGCCAGCCACGCCGCCACCGCGCCCAGCGGCCAATAGAACAGCAGGGTCGGAATCCATGGCCACAGCCAGCGCTCGCCGCGCCGCGCGGTCGCGATCACGGCGGCGACGATCATCGCCGCCCAGCCCGCCATCTGCGCCACGATCAGCGCCACCCACGCCACCGTCGGCAACTCGGCGAGCCAGAACGGCCCCATCCCCGCCAGCGCCAGCCCCCACACCAGCCAGAACGCGGGCAGGCCGAGATAGGCCACCGCCGCGCCCAGGAACAGCGCCTGGAACGCGCAGAAGCCGCGCAGGCCAAGCTGACGCGCCAGCGTCACCGGCTGGCGCATGTGCACAAGCCAGGTGATCATGAATCCCTTGATCCAGCGCGACCGCTGGCGCAGCCAGACGCCGAGGCGGCTGCTCGCCTCCTCCTCGGTGGTCGAGGCGCTCACCTCGCAGCGAAACCCCGCCCGCGCCAGCCGCATGCCCAGATCGGCGTCCTCGGTCACGTTATGCGCGTCCCAGGCGCCGATCAGCTCCAGCGCCGCGCGGCGGAAGAACACCGAGGTGCCGCCAAGCGGCAGCGGCAGGCGCAGGTCGCGAAAACCCGCGATCAGCACGTCGAACCAGATCGCATATTCGATGGCGAAACAGCGCGTCAGCCAGTTTTCGCGCGGGTTGTAATAGCCCAGCCGCGCCTGCACGCAGGCGACCTCGGGCGGGGCCGCGCGCAGGATGTCGGCGACGCGGCGCAGCTGGTCGGGGGCCGGGCGGTCCTCCGCGTCATAGACGCCGACGATCTCGCCCTCGGCGAAATCCAGCGCAAAGTTCAGGGCGCGCGGCTTGGTGCGCGGCATTCCCGGCGGCGCGATCAGCACCTGGCAGAACGGCGGCGGCGCGGCGGCCTCGAGCGCGGTCAGCGTCTCGACGTCGTCCGCCTCTAGGATCAGCTTGACGTCCAGCAATTCGCGCGGCCAGTCAAGCCGCTCCAGCGCGTCGATCAGCAGCGGCAGCGTCTCCGGCTCGTGCCGCAGCGGGATCAGCAGCGTGATCTTCGGCGGCGGGCGGCGCGCGGCCAGCGAGACGGCGTCGCCCGGCGCCGTCGCCTGCGGCTGCGGATCGCGCAACGGGCGCAGCGCGCGGGTCAGCACCGCGACACGCACCACCGCGTTCATGGCGTTGAGCGCGACCAGCGTGAAGAACAGCAGCGGCGCGGCGGCCAGCGGCGCGGTGGCGAGCGCGATCAGCGCCGCGACGCCAAGTCCGGCGATGGCGGCGCGCTGAACCGAGGTGGCGGAGGCGCGCGCGCTCAGCGACAGCGGCGCGCGGCTGGCGGCGCGCGCGGCCAGAAGCGCGCCATAGGCGGCCGTGATCGCGCGCGCCACCGCCGCAGGATCGGCCAGCGCGATCTCGGCGCGGCGCGGGGGGTCGGCCAGCGCCGCGATCCCGGCCTGCGCGGCGGCGTAATCGGCGGCGACGAACACCGTGCTGTCGCCGTTTCGGCTGAGCGGCGCCATCTGACGGCGCAGATAGACCTCAAGATCGCGCGGATCGCCCAGCGCTGGGTCCAGGGTCAGGTCCGCCGCCGCCACGGTCGCGGCGCCGATCTGCTCCGCCGCCGCCGCCGTCACCGCCTGCGCGCTGGCCCAGCCGCGATGCGCCAGAATCTCGCCCAGCCGCGCGGCGCTGTCGGTCTGGGCCGCCAAGGCTGCGGCCAGCCCCTGTTCGGAGATCGCGCCGCGCGCGACCAGCAGCGCGCCGATCGGCGCCTTTTTTGCAGGAAACGGCGCTGCGGTCCCGCCGTCACGCACAGACTGCATGCAAAATACTCCAAACAACTGTTAACCATTTGATCGTGATCGACAAGATCAAGGCGGGAACATGACCCTGCCGCGAAACGCGGGCGCCGTCAATTCGCCGCGCGCCGCCGATATGGTTGCGCGCGGCGGCGCGACCGCCCATATTTGCGACAGCCGACGCCTGTGCAGGGTCGGTTCACGACAGTCGCTTTCGCTGAAAGGGCTCGCATGACGCGTATGACGTTCGCCTCGCACCCGTTCCTGCTGGGTTTTGAGGATCTCGACCGGCTGGTCGAACGCACCGCAAAAAGCGGTGAAAGCTACCCGCCCTACAACATCGAGCAGCGCGGCGACGCGCAGTATCGCATCACGCTCGCGGTGGCGGGCTTCGCCGAGCCGGATCTTGCGGTGACGCTTGAGGATCGCCAGCTTGTGGTGCGCGGGCGCATCGCCGATCCGGAGAACGGCGCGGCGCAAGAGCGGGTGTTCCTGCATCGCGGCATCGCCACCCGCCAGTTCCAGCGCGTCTTCGTGCTCGCCGACGGGATGGAGATCACCGGCGCGCATCTCGATTGCGGCCTGCTGCACATCGACCTCGCGCGCAGCGCGCCGGAAACCGTCGTCAAGACGATCGCGATCAGGCGTCAGGCCTGAGCGGCGGGCGTTTACAGTCAGGAGTAGCCAGATGGATCATCCCAGCCTTCCCAAGGCGCTGCACGGCGCCACTGACGACAGCCGGATCGTGTATATCCGCGCGGTCAGCGCCGACGAACTGCCCGCCGAGGCGCGCGCGCAGGTCGGCGATGCGGCGCTTTACGCCATCCACGACGCCAGCGGCGCGCGGCTCGCGCTGGTCGGCGACCGCGACCTCGCCTTCGTGGTGGCGCGTCAGAACGAAATGACGCCGGTCAGCGTCCACTGAAGCGGATCGCGCGCGCCGCGCTTGCGGCGGCGCGCGCCGCCTCATACCCTCCGCCCTGCGTCAGCGCCCGTCCGAGGCGCGCATCGACAGGGGGACCATCCGTGAAAGCCATGAAACCGCTGGCGCTGGCCGCCAGCCTCTGCGCCGCCGCCGCCGCCGCCGCGCACGCGGAGACGCTCGACATCGGCATGATGCTCACGCTCTCCGGCCCGCCTGCGGCGCTGGGCCAGCACATCCGCAACGGCTTTGAACTGGCGCTGGCGGAGCGGGGCGGCAGGCTGGGCGGTTTCGACGTCAACCTGATCGTGGTGGACGACGAGCTGAAGCCGGACGTCGCAGTGGGTAAGGCGAAGGCGCTGGTGGAGCGCGACGGCGCCGACATCGTGGTGGGCACAGTGTTCTCCAACGTCATGATGGCGGTGTTCAAGCCGGTGATCGAGTCGGGCGTGGTGCTGGTCAGCCCCAACGCAGGCCCCGCGCCGCTCGCCGGTCGCGGCTGTCACCCGCATTACTTCAACACCGCGTGGCAGAACGACGCCAACCACGAGGTGCTGGGCCAGCACGCCGCCAACCAGGGCTATCAGAGCATCATCCTGATGGCGCCCAACTATCAGGCGGGCAAGGACGCGATGGCGGGGGTGAAGCGCTATTTCGACGGCGAAGTGGCGGACGAGATCTTCACCCAGCTCGGCCAGCTCGATTTCTCCGCCGAACTGGCGCGCATCGCCGCCGCGAAGCCCGACGCGGTTTACGCCTTCATGCCCGGCGGCATGGGGGTGAACCTGGTGCGGCAATACGATCAGGCGGGCGTCGGCCTGCCGTTCCTGTCGGCCTTCACCGTGGACGAGACCACGCTGCCCGCGACACAGGACGCGGCGCTGGGCCTGTATGGCGGGACGCAGTGGACGCGCGATCTCGACAATCCGATCAACGCGGCCTTCGTGACAGGCTATGAGGCGGCCTATGGCGCGGCGCCCTCGCTCTACGCCTCGCAGGGCTACGACACCGCGCTGATCCTCGACGCGGCGCTGACGGCGGCGGGAACGGCGGATGCGGACGCGCTGTCGGCGGCGCTGAAGGCGGTGGAGGCGCCGGTCACGCGCGGCGATTTCCGGTTCGGACCCAACAACTTCCCGGTGCAGGACTATTATCTGGCGCAGGCGGCGAAGGAGGGCGACGCCTATGTGATGCACAAGGTCGCCACGATCTTCGAGGATCACGCCGACGCCTACGCCGCCGCGTGCAAGATGTAATCGCCGGATGTCGCTGACGCTGCTGGCGGTGCAGGCCCTCAACGGCCTGCAACTGGGGCTGTTGCTGTTCCTGATCGCCGCCGGGCTGACGCTGGTGTTCGGGGTGATGGACTTCATCAACCTCGCCCACGGCGCGCAATACATTACCGGCGCCTATCTGGCGGTGTTCTTCTATGGCCACACCGGGCATTTCGGCGCCGCGCTGGGGCTGGCGCTGCTGGCGGCGCTGGCGCTGGGGCTGGTTCTGGAGGCGCTGGTGTATCGGCGTCTTTATCACCGCCCGCACCTCGATCAGGTGCTGGCGACGTTCGGCGTCATCCTGATCCTGACCGAGGGCGCCCGCGCCCTGTTCGGCCCCTCCCCGCTCAGCCTGCCGCGACCGGAGATCCTGTCGGGCGCCGTGCCGCTGATGGACGGGCTGAACTATCCGGTCTGGCGGCTGGCGATCATCGCGGCGGGGCTGGCGGCGGCGCTGGGGCTGTGGCTGCTGGTGCGGCGCACGCGGCTGGGGATGCAGCTGCGCGCGGGCGCCGACGACGCGGAGATGATCGGCGCGCTGGGGGTGGATGTCGCGCGGCTGTTTCGCGCCGTGTTCGGCCTCGGCGCGATGCTGGCGGGGTTCGCGGGCGCGATGGCGGCGCCGGTGCTGGCGGTGGAGCCGGACATGGGCGACGGCGTGCTGATCCTGGCTTTCGTGGTGATCGTGATCGGCGGCGTCGGCTCGATCCGCGGCGCGCTGGCGGCGGCGCTTCTGGTGGGGCTGGTGGATACGCTGGGCCGCAGCCTCAGCACCGATGTCGCGCGGCTGTTCCTGTCGCCCTCCGCCGCCAATGACGCCGGGCCTGCGGTGGCCTCGATGCTGGTCTATGTGGTGATGGCGGCGGTGCTGTTCGCGCGCCCGCAAGGTCTGTTCCCGGTGAAGGCGCAGTGAGGGCGCTGGCGGTTCTCGCGGCGCTGGCGGCGGCGCCGCCGGTGCTGGAGGGCCTGGGCGCGGGGTTCTGGGTGGTCACGCTCAGCCGTGCGCTGATCTTCGCACTCGCCGCGATGGCGTTGCAGTTCGTGCTGGGGCGCGGCGGGCTGGTGTGCTTCGGCTTCGCGGCGTTCATGGGGATCGGCGCCTATGCGGTGGGGATCGCCTATGCGCAGGGGGTTGAGGATGCGCTGGTGGTCTTTCCGCTGGCGATGCTGGCGGCGGGCGGCTTTGCGGCGCTGACCGGGCTGGTGGCGCTGCGCACGCGCGGCGTCCATTTCATCATGATCACGCTGGCCTTCGGTCAGATGGCCTATTTCGCGGTCACCGCGCTGTCGGCCTATGGCGGCGACGACGGCATGACGCTGTGGTCGCGCTCCACCCTCGGCGGCTTTGGCTGGATCGAGGGGCGCTGGCCTTTCTACTATGTCGCGCTGGGCGCGGCGGCGGGCGCCTGGGCGCTGCTGCGCGCGCTCGGCGCGTCGCGCTTTGGCCGCGTGATCGACGGCGCCCGGCAGAACCCGGCGCGGATGGCGGCGCTGGGCTTTGACGTGCGGCGCGCGCAGCTTGCGGCCTATGCGCTCAGCGGCGCGCTGGGCGGGCTGGCGGGGGCGCTGCTGGCCAACCACGCCGAATACCTCAGCCCCGCCTATATGAGCTGGCGCCGCTCGGGCGAGCTGATCGTGATGGTGGTGCTGGGCGGCGCCGCGAGCCTCGGCGGCGCAGGGTTCGGCGCGCTGGTCGTGGTGGCGCTGGAGGAAGCGCTCTCGGGCTGGACCCAGCACTGGCGCATCGCCATGGGCCTCATCGTGCTGGCCGTGGCGCTGTTCGCGCGCGAGGGTCTGGCGGGCGCGCTGGCGCGGCTCCGGCGATGAGCGTCCTGGCGGTCGAGGGCTTGCGCAAGCGGTTCGGCGCGCTGACGGCCACCGACGGCGTGTCGCTGACCGTGGCGCCCGGCGAAGTCCACGCCCTGATCGGCCCCAATGGCGCCGGCAAGACCACGCTGATCGCGCAGATCGCGGGCGCGCTGACGCCGGACGCGGGCGCGATACGGCTCATGGGGCGCGACGTGACGCGCGCGCCGGTCTTTGCGCGGGCGCGGGCGGGATTGGCGCGCACCTTCCAGATCTCGGCGACGTTTCTGGACATGACGGCGCGCGAGAACGCGGCGCTGGCGGCGCAGGCGTTCGCGCGCCGCCCGCTCAATCCGTTCAGCGCCGTCGCGCGCGACGGGGCGCTGAACGCGGCGGCGGAGGCCGCGCTGGCGCTGGCGGGGCTGGCGGGACGCGGCGACGTGCGCGCCCGCGCCCTGTCGCACGGCGAGCGGCGCGCGCTGGAGCTGGCGATGGCGCTGGCCGGGCGGCCGCGCCTGCTGCTGCTGGACGAACCGATGGCGGGCGTGGGCCGCGACGAGACGCATCGGCTGACCGAAACCCTGCGCGCGCTGCGGGGCAAGGTGGCGATGCTGCTGGTCGAGCACGACATGGGCGCGGTGTTCGCGCTGGCCGACCGGGTGTCGGTGCTGGTCGCGGGGCGGATCATCGCCACCGGCGCGCCCGAGGCGATCCGCGCCGACCCGGCGGTGCGCGCTGCCTATCTGGGCGAGGACGGCTGATGCTGTTGCAGGTCTCGGGGTTGCGCGCGGGCTATGGCGGGGCCGACATCCTGCACGGGATCGACCTTGAGCTGGCGGCGGGCGAGGCGCTGGCGCTGATGGGGCGCAACGGCATGG
>CAZOZE010000248.1:0-2548 GCA_964584215.1 uncultured Rhodobacterales bacterium | reverse complement strand
CGGTGACGGCGCCGCGCGCGGCCACGGCGGACGCGCTTTCGACCGCGTTCTGCCTGATGGACGCAGGCGCCATCGCGGCGACGCTGGCGGCGCGCCGCGACGCGCGCCTCGTGCGGCGGGTCGCGCTGGACGCCTGAGCGCCTTCATCCGCCCCGCGTCGTCTGCGCGGCGGCGACGCTTCGCCGCCGCAGCGGCTATCGCTCGCGGCAGAACGCCGCGAACGCCTCGGCGAAATCCGGATGCCAGCGCGAAAGCGGAGGGCGGTTCTCGATGATGTCGCCTGCGGCCCAGGCGATGCGCTTTTCGTCAAGCGCGCGCGACACGTCGTTGTCGGGGCACAGGATGTAGAAATCGCCCGCCGCCAGCCGCGTCATCATGAAGGCGACGGTCTGTTCCGGCGTCCACGCCGCCTCGGGCTTCTCGGTGCGCCCGCGCGCCGTCAGCCCGGTGAACACAAAGCCGGGGATCAGCAGATGCGCCGAGACCGCGCAGCCCGGCGTCGTGCGCAGTTCGTGTTGCAGCGCCTCGGTGAAGGTCTTCACGCCGCTCTTGGCGACATTGTAGGCGGGGTCGCCCGGCGGTGTGGTGACGCCCTGCTTGGAGCCGGTGTTGATGATGAGGCCAGGCGTCTTGCGCGCGATCATGCCCGGCGCGAACACACGGCAGCCGTGGATGACGCCCCAGAGGTTGGTCTCGATGACCCGCGTCCAGTTGTCCAGCGGGCCGAACAGCGCGCTGCCGGGCTGGACGCCGGCGTTGTTCATCAGCACGTCGGCCGGGCCGAAGCGGCGCTCGACGGCGTCCATCAGCGCCTTCAGCTCCGCCTCGCGAGCGACGTCGGCGCGGAAGGTCATCACATGTTCGGCGCTGGTCGAAACGGCGGGCGCCGCCGTGGCCAGCTTGTCGGCGTCGATGTCCACGATGCAGACGCGCAGGCCGCGCGCGGCGAACGCCTTCGCCGCGGCGAGGCCGATGCCCGCCGCTCCGCCGGTCACGACCGCGACTGCGCCCGCCCTGAGTGCTGGATGCGCCATGCCGTGCCCGCCCTTCACCGCGACTGTCCGCTTGTCCCGGCCACGATAACGGGATTCGCGCAGCGGAGGGAACCGCGCGCGCGACGGGGCCGCTGTTTAGGATCGCGCGAAGGATGGCCAGGGGTTGGGGCCGAAGGTGCGCAGGTTCGCCGAGGCTGTTCCGCGACATCGCACTTGAAGCAAGGAGATGCAGCGCCGGCGCCCAGAGCGGGACCTGACATTGGCGCGACGGACCCTCTAGCGCCGGATGCGGCTGTGGCGCGCGGTCCACGGGGAGGATCGGGAGGTGATCTTGCGCCACAACCACCCGCCGGGGCGGCAGGGCATGTCCGATTTCTTCGACGCGCGCGACCTGGCGGCGACCATCGCCGGGCAGCCGCGCGCGCACCTGATCCACCACTTCACGCTGGTCTGCTCGGGTTGGGAGCATGCCGAGGATTGCCTCGGCGGCGATAGCTTCGCCGCCCTGTCCGCCGGGCTTCGAGACAGGCCCTCTGGCGGCGCGGCGGCGTCCCGGAGGAGCACCGCACCGACAGCGTCGCGTTCGGCTGCTCCGCCTCACCTGTCGCCAATCTTGAACGGGATGCCCGCGAGGGCGCGCGCATGCGCCACAAGACGCTGTGCGCCGGCGACGCGAAGGAACCCGCGCGCATGCCGGGTTCATTCGTCAGGCGCTGCCGCCCGGTTTGATGCGCGCCGCACCGGCGGGGGCGCAACCCGCAGCCGCTCCCCGCGGCGCCGCCCGCTCGACAGTGGGCGGCGACGCCGGCCCGGGGCGGGCGAGGCGCAACCCGCATCGCCGGGCGATGTCGAGGCGGCTGGAGGCGTCGCGAGAGGTCGCACCGCCCGGCGGCCTTCCGCGCATCCCCGTCGCGCATCCCCGTCGGCGATCCCGGCGGCGATCCCGTCGGGAGGGAGGGGCGGGAGGCCGCCCCTCCACGCCCTCTTACGCCGCCGACTGCGCCAGGTTGCGCAGCACATAGTGCAGCACGCCGCCGTGCTCGACGTATTCGATCTCGATCTCGGTATCGATCCGGCACATCAGCGTGATGGTCTTCACCGAACCGTCGGCGTAGGTGATCGTCGCCTCGACGGTCTGGCGGGGCCGCAGCGCGCCGTCCAGCCCGCCGATCGAGATGGTCTCGTCGCCGGTCAGCTTCAGCGACGTGCGGTCATCGCCGCCGGTGAACTCGAACGGGATCACGCCCATGCCGACGAGGTTGGAGCGGTGGATGCGCTCGAAGCTTTCGGCGATCACCGCCTTGACGCCCAGCAGCGCGGTGCCCTTGGCCGCCCAGTCGCGCGACGAGCCGGAGCCGTATTCCTTGCCCGCGATGATCACCAGCGGCGCGCCCTGCGCCTGCCACGCCATCGCGGCGTCGTAGATCGCCGCCTGCTTGCCGTCGGGACCCTTGGTGAAGCCGCCCTCCACGCCGTCCAGCATCTCGTTGCGGATGCGGATGTTGGCGAAGGTCCCGCGCATCATCACCTGATGGTTGCCGCGCCGCGAGCCG
>CAZOZE010000247.1:0-2889 GCA_964584215.1 uncultured Rhodobacterales bacterium | reverse complement strand
CGCGATCAAGTTCCTGACCGAGCGCGAGAACATGGGCTTCATGGACGCGGTCGAGGAGCTGGCGCGCGCGGCGGGCATGGAGATGCCGGCCCGCGACCCCGCCGTGGCCGAGCGCGCGGAAAAGCGGCGCGGGCTGGCGGAGTGGATGGAGGCCGCCGTCGCCTTCTACCGCACCCAGCTCAAGGGCGCCCGCGCCGCCGACACCCGCGCCTACCTCGCCCGGCGCGGGTTGTCGGCGGCGACGCAGGCGCGCTTCGAGATCGGCTATGCGCCGCCCGACCGCCGCGCGCTGACCGATCACCTGACCGCGAAGGGCGCGCCGATGCAGGCGCTGATCGACGCGGGCCTGAGCGCGCAGCCCGACCACGGCGCGCCCTATGACCGCTTCATCGACCGCATCATCTTTCCGATCCGCGACGCGCAGGGCGCCTGCATCGCCTTTGGCGGGCGGGCGATGGCGGCGGGCGCCAAGGCGAAATACCTCAATTCGCCGCAGACGCCGCTGTTCGACAAGTCGCGCACGCTGTTCAACATCGGCCCGGCGCGCGAAGCGGCAGGGCGGGCGCGGTCGCTGATCGTCGCCGAGGGCTATATGGACGTGATCGCGCTGGTTGAGGCCGGTCTGGCCCACGCCGTCGCGCCGCTGGGCACCGCGATCACCGAGCAACAGCTGGCGATGATGTGGCGGCTGGCCGATGAGCCGGTGATCGCGCTCGACGGCGACAAGGCGGGGCTCGACGCCGCCGCGCGGGTGATCGACACGGCGCTGCCGCTGCTGGGGCCGGGCAAGTCGCTGCGCTTCGCGCTGTTGCCGCAGGGCCGCGACCCCGACGACCTGATCCGCGCCGAGGGCGCGGGCGCGATGCGCGCGGTGCTGGAGGCGGCGGAGCCGCTGGTCGCGCTGTTGTGGCGGCGCGAGACCGAGGGCCGCGCCTTCGACAGTCCGGAGCGGCGCGCGGCGCTGGACGCGCGGCTGCGCGCCCTTCTCGGCCAGATCGGCGACGGCGCCGTGCGCGACCACTACCGCGCCGCGCTGGCGGAGCGGCGCGCCGCGCTGTTCCGTCCCGAGGGCGCGGGGCGCGGCGGGATGGGGCGCGGCGCAGGATTTGGCGCAGGTTTTGGCGGGCGCGGCGCATGGACGCCGCGCGCCGGAAAGTGGACGCGCGCCGCGCCGCCGCCGGAGGGGCCGCTCGCAGGCACGAAGGCCAGCGCGCTCGCCCGCGCGGGGGCCGCCGGGACGCGCGGGCGCGAGGCGGCGATCCTGCTGGCGCTGATGCGCCACCCGTCGCTGATCGAGACTTGCGCCGAGGAGATCGCCGCCACCGAATTCAACCAGCCGGACCTTGATCTGCTGCGCCGCGCCCTCATATCGGCGGCTGCGGACGGCGCGACCGAACCGGCGGCGCTGGCGGCGCGGATGGACGCGGCGGCGGGGCGCGACGCGGCGGCGGCGCTGGCGGCGGCGGCGCCGATAGGGTTCGCGGGCGCCGACGCGGCGATGGCGGAGACGGGATTGCGCGAAGCGCTGGCGCGGCGACAGGCGGAGCAGGCTCTGGCCCGCGAGGTGGCGGAGGCCGAGGCGGCGCTGGGCGCGGGCGACGACGCGGGGCTTGAGATCGACGGCAGGCTGAAACTGGCCGCCGCCGCCGCGCAGCGGGAGCTTCCGGGCGCGACGATCACCGAGGACGGCGACGAGGCTCATCTCTCCGAGGCGTTGCGCCTGGCGATCGAGCGTGAAATCTGGGTGAAGAAACCGCGACGAAGAGGTGACTCGCCCAAGTGATTCGCGCCAGTAGCCGACGCGGCGAGTCGCAATGGTCGCGTTCGCGCACTATGATTCGGATTGCGTCCTGCCTGCGGCGCGGTGATTCGCGTCGCGCATGGGTAGGAGCGCGCTGATTCGCACCGCGCCTCGCACCGGGGCGCACTGACCAGCACCGCGCCGCGCATGGCGGCGCGCGGCGACAACCAACGGAGCGGCGCATGGCGGCCAAGGACGTCGAGGAAGCACCCGAGATCGAGACGGCGGAAACGCCGAGCCCGATGCTCGACATGAGCCAGGCGGCGGTCAAGAAGATGATCGCGCAGGCCAAGGCCAAGGGCTACATCACCCTCGACGAACTGAACCGCGCCCTGCCGCCTGCGCAGGTCTCGTCCGAGCAGATCGAGGACGTGATGGCGCTGCTGTCGGAGATGGGCGTCAACGTGGTCGAGGAGGAGGAGGCCGAGGAAGGCGCCGCCGCCGAGGCCAAGGAGGAATCGCGCGAGGTCGCCACGACCACGACCACCGGCGCCGAGAACGACCGCACCGACGATCCGGTGCGGATGTATCTGCGCGAGATGGGCACGGTCGAGCTGCTGTCGCGCGAAGGCGAGATCGCCATCGCCAAGCGCATCGAGGCCGGCCGCGCCACCATGATCGGGGGCCTGTGCGAAAGCCCGCTGACCTTTCAGGCGATCACCATCTGGCTTGAGGAGCTGAACGACGAGCGCATCATGCTGCGCGACGTCATCGACCTCGAGACCACCTTCGGCAAGGGGCTGGAGGACGACGATGAAACGGTCGTCGATCTCGCCGCGGCCCCCGCCGCCCAGCCGGTAGCCCAGCCGGCCGCGCAACCCGCCTCTCCGCCCGCCGCCGAACCGGCGGACGGAGCCGCGCCGCGCGCCGACGCCGACGATGACGGCGAGGAGCCGGAGGAGCAGGCCAACCTGTCGCTCTCGGCGATGGAGGCGGCGCTCCGGCCGTCGGTGCTGGAGAAGCTGGAGCGCATCTCCAGCGACTACGCCAAGCTGTCGCAGATGCAGTCCAAGCGCATCAACGCCGCGCTGAGCGAGGCCAAGCATTTCTCCAGCGTGCAGGAGCGCGAATACCAGCGCCTGCGCAGC
>CAZOZE010000246.1:0-9160 GCA_964584215.1 uncultured Rhodobacterales bacterium | reverse complement strand
GTCGAGCACCCGCTGCCCCGGCTTCAGGTCCAGCTTGGCGGCGATGTGGCGCTTTTTCGCAGTCTGCGCCGCCTCCAGCGTCTGCGCGCCGTCGGCCCAGTAGCCGCAGGAATACTGCATGTCGGCGTCGAGCATCAGCCGGTAGAGATCGTTGCCGATGTCGTAATGCGCCTGCGCGTTGCGCATCGCCCGCGACAGGGTGTTGTGGGTCATCAGCCGCCGCCCGCGCCGCGCCAGCCCGCGCCAGAATATCTGGCTGGGGGTGAGGTCGAAGCTGCGCTTGTTGACGAAGAACACCTCCATCAGATCATAGATGTCGCCCTGCTCCATGATCAGCGCGCCGTCCATGAACGCTTCGCCCGCGTTCAGCTCCGGGTTGAGGAAAATGCGCCAGTCAAAGCTGCGGTCGGTGATTCTGATCGCCGCATGCGGGCCGTCGCCATCGCCGAACTCGTGCCGCTCACCGTCCGGGCCGGTGACGGTGAGCCGCCCCTTGCGCACCGCGCGCGCCAACAATCGTGGCAGAAATCGCATGTCCCGCATCCCGCAGCAACGTATCGCCCCTCTTCTTGCGCCCAGGCGGGGCCGCAGGGCAAGACGCGCGGCGCGGGGGAGAGCGCCGAGCTACCCGCGCAGGTCGGCGATGAAGCGGTCGATGTCGCCCTGGCGGGCGTCAACCATCGCCGCGAACTCCTCGCGCTGGGTGATGGCGAGCGAGACGCCCTCGGCGACCACATCCACGATCCGCAGCTCGCCGGTGCGATCGCTCACCAGCCAGTCGAGCCGCACGTCCTGCGCGCCCTTGGCCCGGAGCGCGCTGTTGACCAGCACGCCGCGTTTTCCCGCGTCCTGCGCGCCGGTCACCACCAGCGTCTGGCCGCTGTAATCGCCGATGCGGCTGGTGTAGCTGCGCACCGCATGGGCTTCGAAAGCCTCAAGAAAAGCCTTTTGCTGCGCCTCGGACATCTGCCGCCAGTTCAGCCCCATGGTGAAGCGGCCGATCTGTGGCAGCGCCGCCGCGCGGCGGAACAGGTCGCGAAACTCCTCGGCGCGCTCCGCGCCCGGCTTGGCGGTGCGCAGGATCTCGATGAGCTGTTCGCCCATCGTCTCGATGAACGCGCGCGCCGCGGCCGGGTCGGTCGCGCGGGCGGGCGCCAGCGGGGCCAGCGTCGCCGTGGCGGCGAGACCGGTCAGAAGGGTGCGTCGGGTCATGCGCATCATGCGTGTCTCTCAGCAGGTCGCCGGGGAAGAATCACTCGGCGAATACGTCGGGCAGGTTTTCGGGATCGAGCACGCCGTGCGCGGCCTGAGCGCGGCGGCTTTGGACATACGCCGCTCTGAGTGTGACGTAGCTGTCCTCGCTCTCGTAGAGCACCTGATCGATGACTTCGAAGTTCTCGGAACGATCCACCACCGGCGGCGTCGCGAAACGCGCGGCCGTGGCCGCCGTCGCCCCGGCGCCCTCGCCCACGCCGATATAAGTTAGCGGATCGAGACCGAAATCGACCAGCCTGCCCACCGCGTCGCGCCCGGTGGAGGGGCCAAACAGCGGCAGCATGATGAACGGCCCCTCGCTGGCGTCATGCGACGCGAGCGTGAGGCCGAAATCGGTGGGATCGTAGGGCAGACCGACCTCGGTCGCCGGATCGAGCAGGCCGCCCGCGCCGACGATGGTGTTGACGCCGAACCGGCCCAGCGTCGCCAGCGCCTCGTCCACGTCGCCCTGGAAAATGTTGTTAAAGAAAACCACCGGCAGCCGAAGGTGATCGACGAAGTTGCTGATCATGTGCTGGAACAGCGTCGGCGTCACGGTGTCGTAGGCCATCGCCACAGGGCGCAGCACCACCGTGTCGGCGGCGACGTTGAATCTGTGCACCGCGCGGTTGACGTTCTCGTAGGGGTCGGCGATCAGCGCGCCCGGCTCGGCCTCGACCGCGCAGCCGGCCAGCGCCGTCAGGGCCAGCGCGCCAAGCGCGCCTCGTGCGGATTTCATCGCCATGAGCAGAGCAGCCTCCATCCAGCAGGCGGATTCTCGCGACCCGACCGGTTACCGCAAATCTGTGGCGGCAAAGTCGTCATTATTCAAGGCCGCCCCGCGTCAGGTTTCGCCACAGTGTCGCCAGCAGCGTGCAGACATGCTATCGCGCCACATATTGGGTGTATGTTAACGCGCTGGCGGCAGAGGTCGGGCGTGAAACTGGATGGGTGGTTCATGAACAGAAAGTCCGACCATGGTCTGCCGGAGCTGAAAGGCGCGCTGGCGGCGTCGCGCTCGCTGTTCGTCGGCGTGGCGGTGTTCAGCTTTTTCGTCAACCTGCTGATGCTGACCGGGCCGCTATTCATGCTGCAGGTCTATGACCGGGTGCTCGCCAGCCGGTCGGAGGCGACGCTGCTGACGCTGTTTCTGCTGATAACTGCGCTGTTTGCGCTGATGGGCGTGCTGGATTTCGCGCGGACGCGGGTGCTGTCGCGGGCGGGCGCGCGCTTTCAGGCGCTGCTCGACCGGCGGGTGTTCGACGCGGTCCTGCGCCGCGCGATCTCGCCCGATGAGCGCGGCAGGCCCAGCTCCGGCCTGCGCGACCTCGAATCGATCCAGCGCGCGTTGTCCGGCCCGGCGCCGTTCGCGTTTTTCGACGCGCCCTGGGCGCCGCTGTTTCTGGCGCTGATCTTCATGTTTCACTGGAGCCTCGGGCTTCTGGCCATCTGCGGCGGCCTGGTGCTGTTCGCCATCGCGATCCTGAACGAGCGGCGGGCGCGCGCCCCGCTGGGCGCCTCGGCGGAGGCTTCGGCGCGGTCGGAGGGCTTCGCCGAGATTCTGCGCCGCGAGGGCGAGACCGTGCAGGGCATGGGGATGCGCACCGCCGCGCTGGACCGCTGGGCGAAATTGCGCGACGGCGCGCTGGGCGCACAGATCGCCGCGTCCGACGCCACGTCGGGCTATGCGGTCACCTCGAAGACGCTGCGTTTCTTTCTGCAATCGGCGATGCTGGGCCTTGGCGCGCTGCTGGCCATCGAGGGCACCATCACCGCCGGCGTGATGATCGCCGGGTCGATCCTGATGGGCCGGGCGCTGGCGCCGGTGGAGCAGGCGATCGGCCAGTGGGCGGTGATGCAGCGCGCCTTCAAGGGCTGGTCGAACCTGAAGGAGCTGCTCTCGACCACGCCGCCCGAGCCGGAGCACACCGCCCTTCCCGCGCCAAAAGGGCTTCTGGAGGCGCAGGGCGTCACCGCCGCGCCGCCGGGCGTGCGCGCGGCGACGCTGCGCAACGTGTCGTTTCGCGTGGAGCCGGGTCAGGCGCTGGGCGTGATCGGCCCGTCGGCATCGGGCAAATCGACGCTGGCGCGGCTGCTGGTGGGCGTCTGGCGCGCGGCGGCGGGCTCGGTGCGTCTCGACGGCGCGGCGCTGGACCAGTTCTCCGACGACGCGCTGGGCCGCTATGTGGGCTATCTGCCGCAGGATGTGGCGCTGTTTGACGGCACGGTTGCGGACAACATCGCCCGGCTGTCGCCGCAGATCGACGCCGAGGCGGTGGTGACCGCAGCCAAGCGCGCGGGCGCGCACGAGATGATCCTGCGCCTGCCGATGGGCTATGACACGCCGATCGGCCCGTCGGGCGCGATGGTTTCGGGCGGCCAGCGGCAACGCATCGCGCTGGCGCGCGCGCTCTATGGCGACCCGGCGGTGGTGGTGCTGGACGAGCCGAACTCGAACCTTGACGCGCAGGGCGAACAGGCGCTGGTGCTGGCGATCAAGGACCTGCGGGAGCGCGGGCGCACGGCGGTGATCATGGCCCACCGGCCCAGCGCCATCGCGGCCTGCGACGTATTGCTGATGCTGGACGGCGGCGCCGTGCGCGCCTTCGGCCCCAAGGAGGAGGTGTTGCGTCAGGTGACCGCCAATCATCCCCAGATTACCGGCCAGCCCGCGCCGCAGTCGCCGCAGTCGCCGCTACAGTCGCCGCCCCAGTCGCCGCCGCGACCGCAACAGTCTCAGGCGCAGCCGCCGAGGCCCGGCGCATGACCGCGCTGATCGCAGGCCCCGTCGCCGCGTCGCCGAAGGACAAGTGGCGCGCGGGCGGCGCGCTGCGCATCGGGTTCGTGGCCGCTTTCGTGCTGGTGTTCGGCCTCGGCGCCTGGGCGGCCTTCGCCTCGATCGCGGGCGCGGTGGTGGCGCCGGGGCGGCTCAAGGTCGAGACCAACCAGCAGGTGGTGCAGCATCCCGACGGCGGCGTGGTCGCCGAGATCCTCGTCAAGGAGGGCGACGTGGTGGCGGCGGGCGACCTGCTGATCCGCCTCGATGACCGGCTGCTGCGCGGCGAACTGGCGATCCAGGAGTCGCGGCTCTACGAAATCCTCGCCCGTATCGGGCGACTGGAGGCCGAGCAGGACGGCGCCGACGCGCCGCGCTTCACCGCCGAGTTGCTCGAGGTCGCGGCGGAACGCCCCGAAGTGGCGCTGCTGGTGGAGGGCCAGCGCGGCCTTTTCACCGCACGGCTTGAGACGGTGTTGCGCGAGACCGAACAGCTGCGCGAACGTCAGGTGCAGATCGGCGACGAGATCAAGGGTTCGGAGGCGCAGATCGAGGCGTTGCGGCTGCAACTTGGATTCATCACCAGCGAGCTGACCGACCAGCGCGCCCTGCTGGAGAAAGGGCTGACCCAGACGACCCGCGTGCTGGCGCTGGAGCGCGAGAAGGCGCGGCTCGACGGCCAGTTCGGCGCGCTGACGGCGCAGATCGCTCAGGCGCGCGGACGGATCACCGAGATCGAAATCCAGATCGTCGGGCGCGACGCCACCCGCCGCGAGGAGGCGATCAAGGAGCTGCGCGACCTGCGCTCCAACGAGGCGGAGCTGCGCCAGCAGCGGCTGACCACGCTGGAGACGCTGGACAGGCTCGACATCCGCGCGCCGCGCAGCGGCGTGGTGATCGGCATGACCGTGTTCGCGGTGCGCGCCGTGATCCGCCCTGCTGAGCCGGTGCTCTACATCGTGCCCAGCGAGGAGGCGCTGGTGGTGGAGGCGCGCATCGAGCCGACCAGCATCGACCAGGTCTATCCCGGTCAGCCCGCGCGGCTGCGCTTCAGCGCCTTCAACCAGCGCACCACCCCGGAGATCGAGGCGGTGGTGGAGCGCGTCTCGCCCGACGCATTGACCGACCAGAATACCGGCGCGACCTATTACACGGTCGAGGTCGCCATCGACGAGGCGGGCTATGCGCAGCTTGAGGGGCTGAAGCTGGTGGCGGGGATGCCGGTCGAGGCGTTCCTGCAGACCGGCGAGCGCAGTCCGATCAGCTATCTGATGCAGCCGATGGCCGACTTCTTCAGCCGCTCGATGCGTGAACAGTGACCCGGAACCGGAGACCGCCCCCATGACCGGCCAGATCGACGCCCGCCTGCGCGCCCTCGGCGTGACGCTGCCCGACGCCCCGGCGCCTGCGGCCAATTACGTTCCCTTCGTGCGCTCGGGCGCGCTGGTGTTCGTCTCCGGCCAGATCGCGGCGGGGCCGGACGGGCTGATCAAGGGCGTGCTCGGCGCCGACATGGACGCCGAGGCCGGGGCGGCGGCGGCGCGGCGCTGCGCCATGGCGCTGACCGCGCAGTTGCGCGCCGCCTGCGACGGCGACCTCGACCGGGTGCTCCGGGTGGTCAAGCTGACCGGCTTCGTCAATTCCGCGCCCGGCTTCACCGACCAGCCCAGGGTGGTCAACGGCGCCTCGGATTTCTTCGTCGAGGCGTTCGGCGACGCGGGCCGCCACGCCCGCTCCGCCGTAGGCGCCGCGCTGCCGTTCGGCGTGGCGGTCGAGGTCGAGGGCATATTCGAGGTGGCGTGATGCTGCATCCGACGTTCCTGGGGCCTGCGCTGGCGCATCGCGGCCTGCACGACCGGGCGGCGGGGCGCGTCGAGAACAGCCGCGCCGCGATCCTCGCCGCCGTCAAAGCGGGCTATGGCGTCGAGCTTGACGTGCAGTTGTCGGTGGATGGCGAGGCGATGGTGTTTCACGACGCCGCGCTCGACCGTCTCACGCACGAGACCGGCCCGCTGAACGCGCGAAGCGCCGCCGCGCTCGGGCGCATCGCCTTGCGCGGCGGCGGTGAGACCATTCCGACGCTGGCGGAGGTTCTGGCGCTGGTCGCAGGGCGCGCCGCGCTGCTGATCGAGATCAAGGATCAGGGCGGCGCGCTGTCGCCGCTGGGCGTGGGGCCGCTGGAGGCGCGCACGGCGGCGCTGCTGGGCGGCTATACGGGGCCGGTCGCCGTGATGTCGTTCAATCCCCATGCGATGATCGCGATGGCGCAGGCGGCCCCCGCCCTGCCGCGCGGCCTGACCGCCTGCGCGGCGGCGGCCTATGACGAGACGCATCTCGGCGCCGAGGACCGCGCCGCGCTGGCGGAAATGCGCCTCTACGACGCGGCGGGCGCGTGCTTCTGCTCCTACGACCATCACGCCCTGCCGACGCCGCAGACCAGCGCCTTGCGCGCGCGCGGCCACGCCGTGCTGTGCTGGACGCTGCGCGACGCCGGATCCGAGGCCGAAGCGCGCCGCCATGCCGACAACGTGACCTTCGAGGGCTACGCCCCGGCCCGTTGACGACGCCGCCGCGCGCACCATGATTGTTGCAGCGAAGCGAAGGGGGGCGCCATGGCCGACGGATCACAAGGCGACGCCATCGCCGTCACCGCCCATGGCGCCATCGCCGACATCGCGCCCGCCGACTGGGACGCCTGCGCCGCGCCGGAGGCGGCGGACGGCGGACGGCCTGCGGACCCCTTCACCACCCACCGTTTTCTAAAGGCCCTTGAGGACAGCGGGTCGGTAGGCCCTCGCGCGGGCTGGGCGCCGCGCCATCTGGTCGCGCGCGCGCACGACGGGCGGCTGATGGGGGTGGCGCCGCTCTACCTGAAGAGCCACAGCCAGGGCGAATACGTGTTCGACCACGCCTGGGCGCAGGCGTGGGAGCGCGCGGGCGGGGCCTATTATCCCAAGCTGCAATGCGCGGTGCCGTTCACGCCCGCCACCGGACGGCGGTTCCTGACCCACCCCGACGCGCCGCCCGACGCGGCGCAGGCGGCGCTGACCGAAGGCGCGACCGAACTGGCGCGCCGCGCCGGTCTGTCGTCGCTGCACATAACCTTCTGCACCGAGGAGGAATGGCGGCGCGGCGGCGCCATGGGGCTGCTCCAGCGCCAGGACCAGCAGTTTCACTGGGACAACGACGGCTACGCCGATTACGAAGCGTTTCTCGCCGCGCTCTCCAGCCGCAAGCGCAAGGCGTTGCGCAAGGAGCGCGCGACGGCGCTGGCGAGCGGCGCCGAAATCGTGCATCTGACCGGCGACGCGCTGCGGCCCGCGCACTGGGATGCGTTCTGGGCGTTCTATCAGGACACCGGCGCCCGCAAATGGGGCCGCCCGTATCTGACGCGGGCGTTCTATGACTGCGCGCAGGAGCGCTTGCGCGACGACATCCTGCTGGTGCTCGCGCGCCGCAACGGGCGCTGGATCGCCGGAGCGCTGAACTTCATCGGGCGCGACACGCTGTTCGGCCGCTACTGGGGCTGTATCGAGGACCACCCCTGCCTGCATTTCGAACTGTGCTATCATCAGGCCATAGACGCCGCGATCGCCATGGGCCTGAAGCGTGTCGAGGCGGGCGCGCAGGGCGAGCACAAGCTGGCGCGCGGCTATCTGCCGAACGCGACCTACAGCCTGCACTGGATCGCCGACCCCGGTTTCCGACGCGCGGTCGAGGACTATCTGCGCCGTGAGCGCGCGGCGGTGGGCGAGGAGATCGCCTTTCTGCTGGACCGCGGCCCGTTTCGAAAGGGAGAGTGATGGCGGAGAAACTGACGGCGGCGGAGCGCGCGGCGGCCCTGCCCGCGCTGGCGACGCAGGGATGGGGCGCGGCGCAGGGGCGCGACGCGATCCGCAAGGTGCTGCGGTTTTCCGATTTCAACGAGGCCTGGGGCTTCATGGCGCGGGTCGCGCTCTGGGCGGAAAAGCTCGACCATCACCCCGAATGGTCCAACGTCTGGCGCACGGTGGACATAACGCTCACCACCCATGACGCGGGCGGCCTCAGCGCGCTCGACCTCAAACTGGCGGAACGGATCGACGCGCTGAGCGCAGCCGCGACGGTGGACCGCGACGCCGCAGCGGCGATGGAGACGCTGCTGTAGCGCGTGATCGCTTCAAACCCCATCGCAGCCCCGGCCACCCGGCGGGGCCCGCCCGTCTGCGGATCGCCGGTCTGCGAATTGCCTACCTGCGAATTGCGGCCAGGCCGCCCGCCCGACGCGGACCCCCGAAAGGGTGACGGGCGGCGCTGCGCAGCGCCAACGGTCCCGCCCCCGCGAGGCGGCGAACCCGGCGTCAGCCCTCCGCCGCCTCGCGCGCGCTCTCAAGCTCCACCCACTCGTTCTCGGCGCGCTCCAACCCGGTGCGCCGCTCGGCCAGCGCGTCTGTCGCCTTCGCGAAGGCGCGCGGGTCGCGGCTGTAGAAATTGGGATCGGCAAGCTTGCGCTCCAGCAGCGCGATCTCGCGCTCGAGCGTCGCGATCTCGTCGGGCAGCAGCGACAGCCTGCGGCTCTGCGCGTAGCTGAGTTTGCGCGCGGGCGCCTTTTTCGCAGGCGCGCCGGGCTTGCGCGCGGCGGGCGCAGGCGCGACCGCCGCCGTCTGTGCGCCCGCCTTCTGCGCCAGATGGTCGGTCCAGCCGCCGGCATACTCGACCCACGCGCCATCGCCCGCCGCAGCTACCACGCTGGTCGCCACGCGGTCGATGAAGTCGCGGTCGTGGCTGACCAGCAGCACGGTGCCGTCGAATTCGGCCAGCAGTTCCTGCAGCAGGTCCAGCGTCTCGACGTCGAGATCGTTGGTCGGCTCGTCGAGCACCAGCAGGTTGCTCTCGCGCGCCATGATCCGGCTGAGCAGCAGCCGCGCCCGCTCGCCGCCCGACAGCGCGCGCACCGGGCCGCGCGCCTGCCGCTCGTCGAACAGGAAATCCTTGAGATAGGCGACCACATGCTTGGGCCGCCCGCGCACCATGATCTGGTCGTTCTTGCCCGACACGCCCAGCTCCGCCGCGCCGGTCAGCGTCTCCCACAGCGACTTGTCGAGGTCGAGCCGGTCGCGGTTCTGGTCGAACACCGCCATGGCGAGGTTC
>CAZOZE010000245.1:0-4895 GCA_964584215.1 uncultured Rhodobacterales bacterium | reverse complement strand
CGGCCTCATCCGGCGCAGCCACGGCCTCGACCGGCGCCTCGTCAGCCGGCGCGGTCTCGGCGGCGGGTTCGGGCGCTGCGGCGACCTCGACAGGGTCGGCGGCGGCCTCCTCCGCCGGAGCGGCGGCCTCCTCGACCGGCTCATCCGCCGCGTCGGCCCCGGTTTCAGCCTCCGCGCGCGCAGGCAGCGGCAGCGGCGCGCCGCCCGCCTGGTTGAGATAGACGATCACGGCGGCGCGGTCGGTCGCCTTGCCCAGACCGGCGAAGCCCATCTTGGTGCCGGGCGCATACCCCTTGGGATTGGTGAGAAACGCGTTCAGTTCGTCGAAGCCCCAGACCTGCGCCACCTTCTCCAGCGCGCCGGAATAGGCGTAGCCATCGACCGAATCCACCGCCCGGCCGACGACGCCATGCAGATGCGGGCCGACACCGTTCGCCCCGTCCTCGACCTTGTGGCACGCGCCGCATTTCTTGAACACCGACGCGCCGGCGTCAGGGTCGGCCGCCGCGAGCAGAGCGGCGAAATCCTCCTCTGGCGCGGCCTCCTCCGCCGCGTCGGCGGTCTCGATCTCGACGGCGAAGCCGGGCTGGGCCGGCGCCTTGATCGTGAACACCTTCTCGCTGAAAAACCCCGCCAGCAGAAATACCAGGACAGACGCCGTCACGGCGCCGAAGACCTTGTTGAACTCCATGGTGCTCATCGACTGGCGACCCTCTTTTCATTGCCCGGCGGAAAGCGTTCGCGCGTCCGAATATGCCCTTCCGGCCCTGCGCGGCAAGCGGTATATGGCGCGACCAACTGTCGGGGCGCCCCTCCGGCCGCCCGGATCGGAGAACCCTCATGCCGCAAGACCCCTCCCGCAGCATCGCCTTTCAGGGCGAACTTGGCGCCTACTCGCATCAGGCCTGCCGCGAGGTCTATCCCGAAATGACCCCCCTGCCTCTTCCGACCTTCGAGGAGGCGATCCTTGCGGTCAAGTCCGGCGAGGCGCGGCTGGCGATGCTGCCGGTGGAGAATTCGCTCTACGGGCGGGTGGCCGACATCCATCACATGCTGCCCGACAGCGGCCTCTACATCATCGGCGAGCATTTCGTGCCGATCCGCCTCCAGCTGCTGGGGGTTCCGGGCGCCAGCCTCGACGGCGTGAAGGAGGCGCAAAGCCACACCGTCGCGCTGGGGCAGTGCCGCCGCTTTCTCAAGAGCCGCGCCATAAAACCGGTGACCGGCGGCGACACCGCAGGCTCGGCGCATCAGGTGGCCGACGCCGCCAACCCGGCGCGCGCCGCCATCGCCTCGCGGCTGGCCGGCGAGATCTACGGGCTGGAGGTTCTGGCGGAGGACATCGAGGACGCGGCGCACAACACCACCCGGTTTCTCGTGATGTCGCGCCAGCGCATCGAGGCCGACCCCTCGGCGGGTGGCGCGATCACCACCTTCGTCTTTCAGGTGCGCAACATCCCCGCCGCGCTCTACAAGGCGATGGGCGGGTTCGCGACCAACGGCGTCAACATGCTCAAGCTGGAAAGCTACATGACCGACGGCTCGTTCACCGCCACCCAGTTCTACGCCGACATCGAGGGTCATCCCGAAAGCGCGCCGGTGCGGCTGGCGCTGGAGGAGCTGCGGTTCTTCACCAGCATGGTCAAGATCGTCGGCGTCTATCCCGCCGCGCCGTTCCGGGGCCTGTGAGCGGCGCCGTCAGAGTGCGGCTCGATCATCTGTTGAGCGCCGTGCGTCGCCGAATCCCTGGTCCAGACAAGCGGCTTTCCGGTCGAAAGCCGCCGGAACCGGTCGGCGGAAGGCGCAAGCCGGACGCCGGGTGGGGCTGCTTCATGGACGGGGGCCGCAAGATCGGCGCGCGGTCGCCGGGCGGAGGCGCAAGCGCGCCGACAGGGTAGCCAAAACAGCGCGGACTGCGCGTGCGACCTTGCCGCCGCCCGCCCCTGACGCTCTTGACCCCCCCGCCGCCGTCGCCACGATGGCGCAAACGGGGGGAGGACCGGCCTGTGAAGATCGCGGTGGTGGACCCGAACGCATGGTTCACGCAGGGCCTCGACGCGGTGCTGCGCGGCGAGGGCCGTTTCTCGGTCGCCTTCGCGGACCCGACCGGCGAGCGGCTATTGCGCGAGGCGCGGATCGCGGGGGTTTCGCTGGCGGTGGTCTGCGCGCGGCTGGGCGGCGAGAGCGTGGCGGCGTATCTTGAGAAGCTGCGCCGTCGCCAGCCCGACGTGCGCGCGATCGTGCGGCTGCGCGTCGCCACGCCCGCGCGGGTGCGCGACGTGATGCAGGCGGGCGCGCGCGGCTGCGTCGCCGAGGCCGACCCGCCCGAGACGTTGCTTGAGGCGATCCGCGCCGTGGCCGCCGGACGCGCGAGCTTTCCCTTCGTCGATTTCCAGATGCTGCGGCAGGACCCTTTCGAGCGGCTGACGGCGCGCGAGCGCGACGTGCTGGGCGCGCTGGCGCAGGGCTGGACCAACGAGCAGATCTCGGCGCGTCTCGGCATCTCGCCCAACACGGTCAAGCATCACCTCAAGGTGCTGTTCTCCAAGCTGGAAGTGAGCAACCGCGCGGCGGCGGTGGCGCGCTATCTGACCGAGCGGGCGATGTGAGGCCCTACCCGAACGGGTGAGGCCGCATCACCCGTTCGCGCGGGCGACGGCTTCCGGCGGGGGGTTTCAAGCCGTCGCGCGCGCGATCATGATCGCGCCAATCGAATACGAGGCGCCGCGTCAGACGGTCGCCCGCGGAGGAGACCACAAGATGCGCACCGGCCAGACTCACCTGTTCATTCCCGGCCCGACCAACGTCCCCGAGCGCGTGCGCCAGGCGATGAACGTGCCGATGCAGGACATGCGCGCGCCCGACTTCGGCGCGCTCACCAAGCCGCTGTTCGCGGGCATGAAGAAGGTGCTCAAGACCGCCGACGGCGCGGTGTTCCTGTTCCCCGGCTCCGGCACCGGCGCCTGGGAGGCCGCGATCACCAACACGCTGAGCCCCGGCGACAAGGTGCTGATGGGCCGCTTCGGGCAGTTCTCCGGCCTCTGGGTCGAGATGGCCAGGCGCCTCGGCCTCGACGTCGAGGTGATCGACGCGGAGTGGGGTCAGGGCGCCCCGGTCGCGCATATCGCCGAGCGGCTGGAGGATGACGCGCACGGCGCCATCAGGGCGGTGTTCGTCACCCATAACGAGACCGCGACCGGCGTGACCTCCGACATCGCCGCCGTGCGCGCGGCGATGGACGCCTGCGGCCACGACGCGATGCTGTTCGTGGACGGCGTCTCCTCGGTCGCCTCGATCGACTTCCGCATGGATGAATGGGGCGTCGATCTGATCGTGACCGGCTCGCAGAAGGGGCTGATGCTGCCTGCGGGCCTCGGCGTGCTGGGCGTCAGCCAGCGCGCGCTGGAGGCGTCGAAAACCGCCACCATGCGCCGCGCGTATTTCGAGTTCGCCGACCAGATCAAGTTCAACGGCGACGGCTATTTCCCCTACACGCCGCCGACCCAGCTTCTGCATGGCCTCAGCGTCTCGCTGAAGATGCTGCTGGAGGAGGAAGGGCTGGAGAACGTGTTCGCCCGCCACGCGCGGCTGGCCGAAGGCGTGCGGCGCGGGGTGAAGGCCTGGGGGCTGAACATCTGCGCCCATGCAGGCTTTGAGTCCAACACCGTCACCACGATCATGACGCCCGAGGGCGTGGACGCGGTGAAGGTGATCGGCGCGGCCTATGCGCGCTACGCCACCTCGTTCGGCTCCGGCCTCGCGCGGCTGAGCGGCAAGGCGTTCCGCATCGGGCATCTGGGCGATCTGAACGAGGCGATGTGCCTCACCGCGCTGTCGGTGGCGGAGATGGCGCTGCGCGACAACGGCGCCATGGTCCAGCCCGGCTCGGGCGTCGCGGCGGCGGCGGAATACTATCGCGAGGCGCTGGCGGCGACGTCGGCGCGCATGGCGGCGGCATAGCCTTCGGGCTAACGGTCCTCCCTGACTCCCGGACCGCCGCCCGGCGGCGCGTCCGGGGCCTTTTTCGCCAAGGTCGCAAGGAACCGCCAGCAATGAGCCACACCCTCCACCCCCTCCGCCGTCAGCGCCTGCAGCGCAGCACGCTCGCCGTGCCCGCCTCCAACCCGGGCATGGTGCGCAAGGCCGCCGACAGCGACGCCGACGTGGTGTTTCTCGACCTCGAAGACGCCGTCGCCCCGCCCGAGAAGGCGCAGGCGCGCAAGAACGCCATCGCCGCGCTCAACGAGATCGACTGGGCCGCCAGGGGCAAGACCGTCTCGGTGCGCATCAACGGGCTCGACACCCACTACATGTATCGCGACGTGGTGGACGTGATGGAGCAGGCGGGCGACCGCGTCCACACGCTGCTGGCGCCCAAGGTGGGTGTGCCCGCCGACCTCTACATGGTCGATGCGCTGGTCAACCAGATCGAGCAGGGCTGCGGCCTGACCACCCGCGTCGGCATCGAGGTGCTGATCGAGACCGCGCTGGGCATGGCCAATGTCGAGGAGATCGCCCGCTTCGCCGCCACCGGCTCGGACCGCATCGAGGCGCTGCACTTTGGCGTGGCGGACTATGCGGCCTCGATGCGCGCGCGCACCGTCAACATCGGCGGGCTGAACCCCGATTATCCCGGCGACCAGTGGCACGCCTCGCTGACCCGCATGGTGATCGCCTGCCGCGCCTATGGCCTGCGCGCCTGCGACGGGCCGTTCGGCGATTTCTCCGACCCCGAGGGCTACAAGGCCGGCGCGCGCCGCGCCGCCGCGCTGGGCTGCGAGGGCAAGTGGGCGATCCACCCCAGCCAGGTGGCGCTGGCCAACGAGGTGTTCTCGCCGCCGCCGGCGGAGGTGGAGCGCGCCCGGCGCATCATCGAGGAGCTGCGCAAGGCCGAG
>CAZOZE010000244.1:0-5747 GCA_964584215.1 uncultured Rhodobacterales bacterium | reverse complement strand
TCCTTGTCGGCGATCGCCGCCGCCCCCGCCGCCAGCGCCGGGGCGCTGACGTTGAACGGCCCGCGCACGCGGTTCAGCACGTCGATCACATGCGCCGGGCCGTAAGCCCAGCCCAGCCGCAGCGCCGCCAGCCCGTGAATCTTGGAGAACGTGCGCGTCATCACCACGTTGTCGCGCGCATCGACCAGCTTCTCGCCCGCGTCATAGCCGGGCGCGCTCACATACTCGGCATAGGCCGCGTCCAGCACCAGCAGCGCGCGGGCGGGCAGCCCCGCCGCCAGCCGCGCGACCTCGGATGCGGGCAGCAGCGTGCCGGTGGGGTTGTTGGGGTTGGCGAGAAACACCAGCCGGGTGCGGTCGTCGCAGGCGGCCAGCAGCGCGTCCACATCCGCCGTCAGGTTCGCTTCCGGCGCCGCGACCGGCTCCGCGCCCGCAGCCCGCGCGGAAATCGCATACATCAGGAAGCCGTGGCGGCTGTGCGCCACGGTGTCGCCGGGGCCTGCGTAGGCTTGACACAGCAGCGAGATGATCTCGTCGGAGCCTGCGCCGCAGACGATGCGCGCCGGGTCAAGCCCGTGCGCCCTGCCGATGGCGGCGCGCAAGGCTTCCGCCCCGCCGTCGGGATAGAGCGCAAGGCCCGCCGCAGCCGCGCGATAGGCCTCGATGGCGGCGGGGCAGGGGCCGTTGGGGTTTTCGTTGGCGCTGAGCTTGATCACCCGGTTGGCGCCGGGCGCGCCGCTCTCGCCGCCGACATAGGGCGCGATGTCGAGGATGCCGGGGCGCGGCGTCAGCGTCGGGTGGGGTTGGGTCATCGGCGGTCACGCGGGGTTTTTGCGCGGCGCGGGATGCGCTGGCGCTGCGGGGGTTCTAGCGGCGTTCTAGCGGTTGCGCGACATGCGCGCCAGCGCCCGCGCCGCCCGCCCGTTCGCCGGTTTCGGCGCGGGCGCGGTCAGCCCCTCCAGCACCTCGAGCGCCGAGCGGGCGCGCACGCCGGTGCGCGGGGCGGCGAAGGCGAGTTTTGTGGTCTCGACCAGAATCACCCCCGCCAGCGGCTGGGCGTCGAGCCTGCGGCCGGTCGCCTCCAGCAGCTTCGCCAGCTTCAGCCAGAACATCCGGTGCGAGGGCAGGGCGTAGAGCGCGGCGGCGTGGCGTTCCGGCTCGAAACCGTGCTCCTGCAACAGCCGCTCGAGCTGGCCGACCGAATAGGGCCGCCCGTGGCCGAAGGGCGTGGCGTCGCGTCGCGCCCACAGGCCCGCGCGGTTGGGAACGATGAAGATCGCGCGCCCCCCCGGCGCCAGACAGCGGTTGACCTCCTCCAGCAGCGCGCCGGGGCGCTCGGAGGTCTCCAGCCCGTGCGCAACCACGATGCGGTCGAAAAAGCCCGGCTGCACCGGCCAGTTGCGCTCCTCCACCAGCACCGAGCGATTGGGCGCCGCCACCGGCCAGTGAAACGCGCCCTGCTGCGCCGGCATCAGGCACAGGGTGCGCGCGGTTTCGTCGTCGAACGGGCGCAGGAACGGCGCCGCGAACCCATAGCCCGCCAGCGCCTGACCGCGCAGATCGGGCCACAGCACGCGCAGCGCCCGGCGCAGCGTATGCTTCGCCACCCGCCCCAGCGGGGTGCGGTAATAGAACTGGCGAAGATCGACCGCGTCCATGTGCATCGCGGGCGATAGTCGGCTACCCTGCGCGCCGGATCAACACCCGGAGGAGATATCGTTGAGCGCACTTGAGATCGTCACCGTCCCGTGCCTCTCCGACAACTACGCCTATCTGCTGCGCGACGCCGCGACCGGCGCCGTGGCGGCGATCGACGCGCCGGAGGCGGCGCCGATCATCGCCGCGCTTGAGGCGCGCGGCTGGGGGCTGGACTGGGTGTGGCTGACCCATCACCACGGCGATCACGTCGGCGGGCTGGCGGCGCTGGTCGCGCGCTTCGGCGCCAGGGTGCTGGGCGCGGCGGCGGACGCCGGGCGGCTGCCGAAGCTGGATCACGCGGTGCGCGAGGGCGAGATGGTCAGCCTCGGCGCCGCGCAGGCGGCGGTGATCGACGTCTCGGGCCACACCCTTCATCATATCGCGTTCCATTTCCCGCAGGCCAGGGCGCTGTTCAGCGGCGACGCGCTGTTCGTGCTGGGCTGCGGGCGGGTGTTCGAGGGCACCCATGCGATGATGTGGGCGAGCCTGTCCAAGCTGGCGCGGCTCGACCCCGCCACGACGGTCTGGTGCGGCCACGAATACACGCTGGCCAACCTGAAATTCGCCCGCACCATCGAGCGCGACAACCCCGCGCTGGCCGAGCAGGGCGCGATGATCGAGGCGGCGCGGGCGCAAGGAAAGCCCACCGTGCCCAGCACCATTGGGCGCGAACTGGCGGCCAACCCGTTCCTGCGCGCCAAGGAGGCGCCGTTGCAGGCCGCGCTGGGGCTGGAGGGCGCCGATCCGGCGGCGGTGTTCGCCGAGGTGCGCCGCCGCAAGGATGCATTCTGAGGCGGCGGCGCGCGCGACGGGGCTGCGGCTTGCGATTGTGCCAGGTGCGCTTTTTCGCGGCGTCAGCAGGTCAGGAACAGGTCCGCGACCGCCAGCGCCACCCCCGGCGGGTCGAGGCGCAGCGCGCCCTGCGCCGCCGTGCGCGCCGTGATCGCGCCGTCGGCGCCGCGCGTGGTGACGGTCACGCGGGCGCGGTCGGCGTCGAGCAGCAGGTGGTGCGCCACGCCCGGCGCGCCGAGGAAGGCGCGCGCGCGGGTCTCGTCGGACAGCGGCGAGCGGCCTTCGCCCTGCGCCTCGGCCACGATCACCGGGGCCTCCGGCGCCGCGCCATGGGCGCCGATGGCGCCGCCGTGGCCGATGGTGAGGTCGGGCCAGAGCACGGTCTGCGCGTCCACCACCACCGCCAGACCTTCGGGATAGACGCCGCCGCGCAGCCCCGCGCGGCGCAGCGCGGCGCGAAACGCCAGCGTCGCGTCGGTCAGCGCGCGGGCGGCGCGCGGCGGGGCGGGCGCGCGCGGCGACACCGCGCCGCGCCACAGCTCCGCCCGCGCGCCGTCAGGCAGGGCCTGCGCCCAGTCGAGGAACGCCGCCGCGCCGGTCGGCGGATGCGTCACGCGGCCTTCGCCTGCGCGAAGCGGGCGTAGAACGTCTCGCCCCTGGTCGCCATTTCGCGCAGCAGCGCGGGCGCGGCGAAGCGGTCGCCGTGCTTTTCCGCCAGCGCGTCGCAGATCGCGACCGCCTGCGCCGGGCCGGTGATGTCGAGCCACGCGAACGGCCCGCCCGACCACGGCGCGAAGCCCCAGCCGAGGATCGCGCCGACGTCGCCCTCGCGGATGTCGGTCAGCACGCCCTGCTCCAGCGCCCGCACCGCCTCCAGCGCCTGCGCCAGCATCAGCCGGTTCTGCACCTCGCCCAGCGGCGGCTGCGGCTCAGCGTGCGGGTGCATCTGCGCCAGCCCCGGCCAGAAGCCCAGCCGCTTGCCCTTGTCGTCGTAGTCATACAGGCCCTTGCCGTTCTTGCGCCCCTTGCGCCCGTGGGTCTCGACCAGCGCGGCCAGAAGCGCGTCGGCGGGGTTCTCGGCACAGGCGTCGCCCATCGCGGCCTTGGTCGCGCGCGCGATGCTGAGGCCCAGCTCCAGCGAGGTCTCGTCGGTCAGTTGCAGCGGGCCGACCGGCATCCCCAGCATCCGCGCCGCGTTATCGATCAGCGCGGGCGCGACGCCCTCGGTGATCATCCGCAGCCCCTCGTTGATATAGGGGATGATGCAGCGGTTGGCGTAGAAGAACCGCGCGTCGTTGACCACGATCGGCGTCTTGCGCAGTTGCCGCACGAAATCGAGCGCCTTGGCGACCGCCTGCGCGCCGGTCTTTTCGCCCTTGATGATCTCGACCAGCATCATCTTGTGCACCGGCGAGAAGAAGTGGATGCCGATATAGCGAGCCGGGTCGCGGCTGGCCTTGGCGAGTTCCGAGATCGGCAGGGTGGAGGTGTTGGTGGCGAAGATCGCGTCCGCGCCCAGATGCGCCTCGGCCTGCGCGGTGGCGGCGGCCTTGATCTTGGGGTCTTCGAACACCGCCTCGACCACCAGATCGCAGCCCTTCAGCGCCGCATAGTCCGGCGTCGCGGTCAGCCGCGCCAGCGTCGCCGCCTTGCCGTCGGCGTCGAGCCTGCGCGCCTTGATCGCGCCGTCGAGCAGCCCCTCGACCGTGGCTTGTCCCCGGTCGGCGGCCGCCTGGTCGCGGTCGATCAGCACCACGTCGATGCCCGCCATCAGCGAGACGTAAGCCACGCCCGCGCCCATCATCCCTGCCCCCAGCACGCCGAGTTTCTTCACCGACTGGTCGGGAATGTCGCGCGGGCGCGACGCGCCCTTCTCCAGCGCCTGCTTGTTGATGAAGAGACTGCGGATCATCGCCTCGCTGGAGGGGTTCATCATCACGTTGGTGAACCAGCGCGCTTCGATGCGAATCGCGGTGTCGAAGTCCACCAGCGCACCCTCGTAGATCGCGCTCAGCATCGCCTTGGGCGCGGGAAAGGCGCCCCTGGTCTTGCCGTTGATCATCGCCACGCCGCCGAAGAAGGTGGGGAAACCGGCGGGGGTGTAGGGGGCGCCGCCGGGGAACTTGAAGCCCTTGGCGTCCCACGGCTTGACTGCCGCCGCCTCGCCCGCGTCGCGCGCCCAGGCTTTTGCGGCGCTCAGCAGCGCGTCAGGCGCCGTCACCTCGTCGATCAGCCCGGCGGCCTTGGCGCGCTGCGGATCGGGGGTCTTGCCCTCGAGCAGGTAGGGCGCGGCGGCCATCAGCCCCAGCATCCGCGCCAGACGCGTCGCGCCGCCCGCGCCGGGGAAGATGCCGACCATGATCTCGGGCAAGCCGATCTTCGCCTTGGGGTTGTCGGCGGCGAAGCGGCGGTGGCAGGCCAGCCCCAGCTCAAGCCCGATGCCGAGCGCCGTGCCCGGCGCCGCCCAGGCGAAGGGCTTGCCGCCCTTGCCGGTTTTCGGGTCCGCCCCGGCGCGCTCGATCTTGCGCAGCACGCCGTGCAGCTTCATCACGAAGCCGAACACGGTGGCTGCGGGGTCGGCGCCCGCCTGCGCCTTCATGCCCGCGATCACCTTGAGGTCCATGCCGCCGGCGAAGTCGCGCTTGGCCGAGGTCAGCACCACGCCGCGCACGCTGTCGTCTGCCAGTGCGCGATCCACGCAGGCGTCGAGCTGCGCCACGCCGTCGAGCGTCAGCACGTTCATCGAGGCGCCGGGCAGATCCCAGGTGATGACGGCGGCGCCGTCGTCCACGGCGTAGGTGAAGATGTCGGTCATGGGGTGTCCTTCCTCGCGTCTCACTCGAACGGGCGGCCGTCGCGGCGGCTGAACGCCGTGCGGCCGTTCTCGACACGGGCGATCATGTCCACGCCGGGGTCGGTGTAGTGCGCGACATCCGCCGGGGCGCGCGTCCCGATCACGAGGAAGCTGGCCTCGGCGTCGGAGCGGTTGACCAGATGGTGGCCGATCGCCACGCCCGCCTTCCAGGCGGCTGCGTCGCCTGGGCGCATCGGCGTCTCGCCGTCGTCCTCGACAAGAACCAGCGCGCCCGAAACGATCCAGACGAATTCATCCTCGTTCTCGTGCCAGTGGCGCTGCGAGGCGGCGGCGCCCGGCGCAAGGGTCACGAGATTGGCGCCGAACTGGGTCAGCCCGGCGGCCTCGGCCAGTCGCCGGGCTGAACGGCCCGCCACCAGCGCCGCATGGACCGGCGGATACC
>CAZOZE010000243.1:0-2622 GCA_964584215.1 uncultured Rhodobacterales bacterium | reverse complement strand
GGTGCGGATGCCGACCTGGATCGAGGTCGCCGGGTCGATCAGCCCTTCCTTCGCCGCGTGATAGAACATCGTGCCGTGGTCGATGCGGTCGCCGTCGGCCCAGGTGTCGCTGTGCGCGTCGAACTGGATCAGGCTGAGCGGGCCGCCGTGCTTGGCGACATGCGCCTTCAGGCTGGGGTAGGAGCAGAAGTGGTCGCCGCCGATCATCAACGCGGCCGGGCCGCCCGCCCCCTTCGCCCCGATCACCGAGGCGATGGCGGCCTCGATATGCGCGGGAACCGCCTCCGGGCGGCCATGGTCGAACCAGACGTCGCCCCAGTCCACCACGCTCATGCGCTCGAACGGGTCGAAGGCCGACGGCCAGGCGCGGCTCCAGGCGAGGTTGGTCGAGGCGGCGCGCACCGCGCGGGGGCCGAAGCGACAGCCGGGCCGGTTGGTCACCGCGGTGTCGAACGGCACGCCGATCACCGCCACATCGACGCCCGCCAGATCGCGAGAATATTTGCGGCGGCAAAAGCTCAGCGCGCCGGCATACATGTATTCGTCGTGGGTGACGGCCTTCGCGTCCGGCGCGGCGAAGGCGTAGTCCCTGGCGTAGGTCATGCTGATCCCGCTGTTGACAGGCGATCATTTGTGATCACAAATTGCGCCATATGGCAAGCTCCCCTCCCGCAGCGCACGGCGCCCAGCCAGCCCATGAGCGCGTCTATCAGGCGTTGCGGACGCGCATCTTGCACGGCGCGCTGGCGCCGGGGCAAGCCGTCACCGTGCGCGGGCTGGCGGAGGCGCTCGACGTCTCGATGACCCCGGCGCGCGAGGCGGTGCGCCGCCTGATCGCCGAGCGGGCGCTGACGATGACGCCCACGGGCCGGGTGCAGGCGCCGGTGACGAGCGCGCGGACGCTGGCGGAGCTGACCGCCGCGCGCGCCCTGCTGGAGCCTGAACTGGCGGCGCGCGCCCTGCCTTACGCCGATGCCGCGCTGCTGGCGGCCCTGCGCGCTTGCGACGACACGGTGAACGCGGCGCTGCGTGACGGCGACCCGGGGGCTTACGTCCGCGCCAACACCGCGTTTCACGCCACGCTCCACGCCGCCGCGCAGGCCCCGGCGCTGGCCGCGCTGGTCGAGAGCGTGTGGCTGCAGCTCAACCCCGCGATGCGCGTGGTCGCCGGGCGGGCGGGCACCCTGCGGCTGACCGACCATCACGCGCAGGCGCTGGCGGCGCTGGCGGCGCGCGACGAGGCCGCCCTGCGCGCCGCGATTCGCGCCGATGTCGATCAGGCTGCGGCGCTGCTGGCGCAGACCGCGCCCTCTTGACCGGCGACCGCTTTTGCGGCAGTGATTTTGTGATCACAAAATCGTCGGAGCATCCCATGGCCCTCAACCTGCGCGACACCGCCGCCATCCAGGCCTCGGACGCCGCCCACCACTGGCATCCGTTCACCGACAGCGCGGAGCTGGCGGCGCAGGGAACCCGCGTGATCTCCGGCGCGCAGGGCTGCTGGCTGACCACCAACGACGGCGAGCGGCTGCTCGACGCCATGGCGGGCTTGTGGTGCGTCAACGTCGGCTATGGGCGGGAGGAGATCGTCGAGGCGGTCGCGCGCCAGATGCGCCAGCTGCCCTATTACAACACCTTCTTCCAATGCACCCACCCGGCGGCCACCGAGTTCGCCGAGGCCGTCACCGCCATCGCGCCGGCGCCGTTCAACCGGGTGTTCTTCACCAACTCCGGCTCCGAGAGCAACGACACCGCGTTCCGGCTGGCGCGGGTGTATTGGGACTGCCTCGGCAAGCCGAAGAAGAAGATCTTCATCGGGCGGCGCAACGGCTATCACGGCTCGACGGTCGCCGCCGCTTCGCTTGGCGGCATGGGCGCGATGCACGCGCAATCCGGCCTGCCGATCGACGGCGTGCGCCACATCGGCCAGCCCTACTGGTTCGGCGAAGGCGCCGACAGCGACCCGCACGCCTTCGGCCTGATGCGCGCGCGCGAGCTTGAGGCGATGATCGACGAGATCGGCGAGGACAACGTCTGCGCCTTCATCGCCGAGCCGATCCAGGGCGCCGGCGGCGTGATCATCCCGCCCGACAGCTATTGGCCCGAGATCGGCCGCATCTGCCGTGAGCGCGAGATCCTGCTGATCGCCGACGAGGTGATCGGCGGCTTCGGGCGCACCGGCAACTGGTTCGCCTCGCAGACCATGGGGATAACCCCCGACCTGATGCCGATCGCCAAGGGCATGACCTCGGGCTACATCCCGATGGGCGGGGTGCTGATCTCCGACCGCGTCGCCGGGCCGGTGATCGAGAAGGCGGGCGAGTTCTACCACGGCTTCACCTACTCCGGGCACCCCGCCGCCTGCGCCGCCGGGCTGGCCAGCTTGCGCATCCTGCAGGAGGAAAAGCTGGTCGAGCGCGTGGCCGACGACATCGGGCCGTATCTGGCGGCGCGGTGGGCGACGCTGGCCGACCACCCGCTGGTGGGCGAGACCCGCACCAAGGGGCTGCTCGGCGCGCTGGAGCTGGTGCGCGACAAGACCACCCGCGCCCGCTTCGGCGAGGGCGTCAACGCCGGCCCGCGCTGCCGCAACCTCAGCGTCGCGAACGGTCTGGTGATGCG
>CAZOZE010000242.1:0-4842 GCA_964584215.1 uncultured Rhodobacterales bacterium | reverse complement strand
GCGCCGCAGGCCGCCGAGATGCGGCTGGGGCGCGGCGGCGCGCGCATCCTGTCGCTGCCGCTGGGCGGGCGGGCCGAGGCGCGCTGGGGCGCGCCCTATCTTCAGGTTCACCGCGCCGATCTGCTGGCGGCGCTGGAGAACGCGGCGCGCGCCTCGGGCGTGACGATCCGGCTGGGCGAGGCCGTCACCGGCGCCGATCCGGCGGGCGCGCTGCTGCTGGCGAACGGCGGCGCGGTGGAGGCGGATGTCGTGCTGGGCGCCGACGGCGTGCGCTCGGACGTGCGCGCGGCGCTGTTCAGCCCGGTCGAGACGCGGTTCCTCGGTCAGATCGCCTGGCGCGGCGTGGTCGCCGCCGCCGACTTGCCGCCCGGCCTCGTGGCGCCCAACGCCACCGTCTGGGTCGGGCCGGGGCGTCATCTGGTGACTTATTACCTGCGCGGCGGCGCGCTGGTGAACTTTGTCGCGGTCGAGGAGCGGCGGGCCTGGGCCGAGGAAAGCTGGTCCGCCACAGGCGACGTGGCCGACCTGCGCGCCGCCTTCGCGGGCTGGCGGCCCGAGGCGGCGGGGGTGCTGGCGGCGGCGCGGGAATGCCTGCTGTGGGGGCTGTTCGACCGCCCAAGCCCCCCTGCGTGGCGCAAGGGCCGCGTCGGGCTGCTGGGCGACGCCTGCCACCCGATGCTGCCGTTCATGGCGCAGGGCGCGGTGCAGGCGTTCGAAGACGGCGCCGCGCTGGCGCGGCTGTTGCCCGGCGCCGACGACATCCCCGCCGCGCTGGCGGCCTATGAGGCCGCGCGCCGCCCGCGCGCGAGCCGGGTGCAGGTGGCCGCCCGCGCCAACGCAGCGCTGTTTCACGCCGGCAACCCTGCGACGCAGGCGCTGCGCTATGGCCCGATCGCGTTGGGCTCGCGGCTGGCGCCGGGGGTGGCGATGGGGCGGCTCGACTGGCTCTATGGCCATGTGGAACCCGCCTGAGCGGGCGGTCAGTTGGCCGCTCGGGCCTTCGCGCCGCCGCCGCCGGGCAGCAGCGTCGCCACCCCGCGCACGGCGCGGCCCAGCGTCGCGGCGACGCCGGTCTCCCGCCCGCGCGGCGCGGGGAGCGCGTCCGCCGCGCGCTCGCCCTCCAGCAGCCAAAACAGCAGGTTGTCGCCGAAAACCGGGCTGGAGGTCAGTTCGACATGCTCGAACGGCAGCAGCAGCACCGAGCGTTCGCCGCTGATCGGCGAGTCGAGCCGCAGATGATACTCCTCGGGCCGCCCCTGCCGCTCGTCGAGCAGCGAGCTTGCGCGCAGCACCACGCCGTCGCCTTCCTCCCGCTCGACCACCCGCACCGCGCCGTCGCCGTCCACCACCGCGCCCGCGGGCGTGCTGAAGCCGCCGCCGACCACCAGATAGACGTCGAGCGTCTCGGGATAGCGCGCCTTGCGGTCCATGGCGCGGTGGAACTGTTCGGCGCGGCGCAGAACCTTCTCCAGATGCGCCAGCGCCAGCGCGCGGCGCGCCTCGGGGTCGCCGATATCCGGCGCCAGCGCCGCCAGCACCGGGTCGGCGTCCGGCCCCGCCAGCCCCCAGCCGTTCCGCTTCCACGTCTCGATGTCGTAGAGGTCCAGCGCCGCGCCGCCGTCTGCGCCGCGCACCCGGCGATGCCGCGTGCGCGGCATCAGTTGATAGGGCGCGACATGGGCGCCCAGCAGCGCGGCGGGATAATGCGGCTGGAACGGGCCGAAGCTCTTGCCGTTCACCAGCAGGTCGAAGGCCCCGATCGCGCCCGCGTTGGGCGGCGCGATGAACACCACGGTCTCGACGTTCTGCGCCCCCTCCCACGTCAGCGGCGGCAGGCCGCCGTCGGCTGCCAGATCCTGCGCGCCGTACATCAGGTAATAGCGCGCCACCAGCGCGCCCATCGAATGGGCCACGAGGTCGAATCGCACCGGCTCGGTCAGCCTGCCGAACACGCGCAGCCGCTCCTGCGCCACCTGCACGCGCTTGCGCTCGATGAAATAGGCCAGATCCTGCGCCGCCTCGACGATGTCGCGCCGCCAGTCGTAGGGAAATTCGAAGGCGTCCAGATTGACCGTGCGGCTGTCGATCTCCGCCGCGCGCGTTTCGCAAAAGTCGTAGCCGCCCGCGATCAGCGTGTCGATGACGCCGGCATAGATGTCGAGGCTGACCGTGGCGCCGAACAGCGAGGCGTTGGCGACGCGCACCACGCCGTCGGCGCGCACCCGGTCGCGCAGGTCGCCGAGCGGCGTCTCCGGCGCGCCGAACGGCAGCGCGATCAGCCGCATCGCTTCCGGGTCGTCGGGGTCGAGCGACAGCGCGGTGTCGCCGCCCCAGATCACCGCGCCGCTGTCGCGGTCCACAAGGCGCGAGCCGAGCGTGCCGGGGATGGTGATCACCGGGCGGCGCGCCTGGGTGTCGAGCGCCGCCGCGCGGCTGTAGATCGTCGTGAGGTCGGGTTGCGGCGGCGTCGCGGCGCAGGCCGCGAGCGCAAGCATCGCCATCGTCAGACCGATCCGCCGCATTGCGCCCTCCTCCCCTGCCGATGATGTCGGCGCCGGACGTCGCGCCCGCAAGCAAACTTGCGGTGAAGCGGCGGTGAACGTCAGCCGCCGGAGGGCGCGCGCGCGCGCGGATGGGCGCGCGGATGAGCGCGCGGATGGGCGGCTGCGTGGATCGCAGCCAGCCGCGCGCCATCGACCGCCGTATAAAGCTGCGTGGTGGACAGCGAGGCGTGGCCGAGCAGCGTCTGGATCGCGCGCAGATCGCCGCCTGCGGCCAGCAGATGCGTCGCGAAGGCGTGGCGCATGGCGTGCGGCGTGGCGGTGGCGGGCAGGCCCAGCCCGGCGCGCGCCGTCTCCATCGCCTTGCGCACCAGCCGCTGATCCAGCGCGCCGCCGCGCGCGCCGCGAAACAGCGCGTCCTGCGCGCCAAGCGCGAAGGGCGCCCGGCGGCGATAGGCCTCCACCGCCGCGCGCGCGGCGGGCAGCACGGGAACCAGCCGCTCCCTGCCCCCCTTGCCCGTGATGCGCAGCACCTCCGGCAGCGGCGCGTCGCCGCCCTTCAGCGAAAGCGCCTCGGAGATGCGCAGCCCGCAGCCCCAGAGCAGCGTCAGCACGGCGGCGTCGCGGGCGCCGATCCAGGCCTCGCGCGCGTCGGCCTCCACCGCGCCGATCAGCGCGCGGGCGGCGGGGATGTCGACCGGGCGCGGCAGGCGGCGCGCGACCTTGGGCCCGCGCATGGCGGCGACGGCGGGCGCCTCCAGCCCCTCGGCGTCGGCCAGCCAGCGGTGAAAGCCCTTCACCGCCGACAGCGCCCGCGCCAGCGACCGCGCGCCCAGACCCCGCGCGCGGCTCGCCGCCATCCAGGCGCGCAGGTCGGTGGTGGCGACGCGCGCCAGATCGGGCGGGCCGCCCAGATGCCCGGTCAGGAAATCCAGCCAGCCGCGCACGTCGGCGCGATACGCGGCCAGAGTCGCAGGCCGCGCGCCGCGCTGCGCCGACAGCATGATCAGCCAGCGATCGAGCAGCGCCAGCGCGTCGTGGCCCTGCGCGCCCATGCGCGCGCCATCGTCCTGCGCACCCATGCGCGCGTCATCGCCCTGCGCGCCCCTGCGCGCGTCATCGCCCTGCGCGCCCCTGCCCACATCGTCGCCCCACGCGCCCTTTTGCGCGTCGTCGCCCTGCGCACCCTTTTGCGCGTCGTCGCCCCGCACGGCGCTTCCCGCCGCAGGCTCCCGCGCCGTTTCCCGCGCGCCGCGCGGCGCGGTCACGTCAGCCAGCGTCGGCCGACGCGGCCCACGACCCCGCCCAGAAAACTGACCAGATCGGCGCCGTGTTCGGGGGCGAAGCGGTCGGCGTCCTCGGCGCCGAAGGCCAGCATGCCGCGCGTCGCGCCAAGATCGAGCGCGATCAGCGCCTCCGAGCCGACACGGCCCGCCTCGTCGCCGAACAGCAGCTCCGCCTCGGGCGGCGCCGGGCGCAGCCATGCGCCGTCGCGCCCCGGCGCGTCGCCGAGCGCCAGGTAGGCGTCGATCCCGCCCTCGGGCAGCGCCAGCACCCGCGAAGCCAGCGCATCGTCGAGCCCCGCCAGCGTCGCGCCGCCCTCCAGCGCCAGCCGCGCCGCGTCCACCGCCAGCACCTCCGGCGCATCGACCAGCAGGGCGCGGGCGAAGGCGGCGGGGCTGTCGGCCTCCAGCAGCGACAGCGCCACGCGGTGGATCTGGCCGACCCCGGCGAGGTTTTCATAGGCCGCCGCGATCACCGTGCGGTGCGCCTGCTCCAGCCGCTCCAGCCGAGTCTCCAGCCTGCGCACCAGCGCGCCGCGCAGGTCCACCACGTTGCGCGACTCGCCGCCCGCCGCCTCGATCAGCGCCGCCATCAGCGCGCGGTCGTCCAGCACCAGCGCCGGATCGCGCAGCACCTGCGCGCGCAGCGCCTCGGCCTGCTTTGGCGTCAGCTTTCCCTGCGCCGCCGGTTCCGAAGCCTCGGTCATCACGCGCCGGTCTTGATGCTCTGGCCGGTCTTGGCCCAGTCGGCGAGGAAAGCCGCCAGCCCCTTGTCGGTCAGCGGGTGGTGGGCGAGGCTGCGCAGCACGGCGGGCGGCAGGGTGGCCACGTCGGCGCCGATCTTCGCCGCGTCGCGCACATGGTTCACGGTGCGGATCGAGGCTGCGAGGATCTTGGTCTGGAAGCCGTAGTTGTCGTAGATCTGGCGGATGTCGGCGATCAGGTCCATGCCGTCCACGCCGCTGTCGTCCAGCCGCCCGACGAAGGGCGAGATGAAGGTCGCGCCCGCCTTGGCCGCCAGCAGCGCCTGCGGGGCGGAGAAGCACAGCGTGACGTTG
>CAZOZE010000241.1:0-2830 GCA_964584215.1 uncultured Rhodobacterales bacterium | reverse complement strand
CGCAACTGGTCGGGCAGCCACTGATGATGGATGCGCGGCGCGGCGGAGGCTTCGGCGACGTTCATGCCGTGGTCGATCACGTTCATGATCACCTGCAGCGTGGTGGTGATGATCCGCGCGCCGCCGGGGCTGCCGGTCACCAGGAACGGCTTGCCGTCCTTCAGCACGATGGTCGGCGACATCGAGGATAGCGGCCGCTTGCCCGGCTCGACCGCGTTGGCGTCGCCGCCGATCAGCCCGTAGGCGTTGGGCACGCCGGGCTTGGCGGAAAAGTCGTCCATCTCGTTGTTGAGCAGGATGCCGGTCCCTTCGGCCACCAGCCCGGAGCCGTAGGAGAAGTTGATGGTGTAGGTGCTGGAGACGGCGTTGCCGTCCTTGTCCACCACCGAGAAATGCGTGGTCTGGTCGCTCTCATAGGGCTGCGGCTTGCCCGGCTTGACCGTGCTGGAGGGCGTGGCGCGGTGGCGGTCGATCTTGCCGCGCAGCGCGGCGGCGTAGGCCTTGCTGGTCAGCCCCTTCAGCGGCACCTCGACGAAATCGCTGTCGCCGAGGTATTCGCTGCGGTCGGCGTAGGCCAGCCGCATCGCTTCCGCCATCAGGTGGATGGTCTCGGCGGAATTGGCGCCGGTCCAGCCGATGGGAAAGCCCTCAAGGATGTTGAGGATCTGCACGATATGCGCGCCGCCCGAGGACGGCGGCGGCATCGAGACGATCTCATGGCCGCGATAGGTTCCCGTCACCGGCGCGCGCACCCTGGCCTCATAGGCGGCGAGGTCGTCCAAGCTCATCACGCCGCCCGCCTCGACGACCGCCGCGACGATCTTGGCGCCCAGCGGCCCGCGATAGAGCGCGTCCGGCCCCTGTTCGGCGATCAGCCTCAGCGACGCGGCGAGGTCGGGCTGGCGCAGGATGTCACCCGGCTCGTAGAAGCCGCCGTCGGGCTTGAAGAAAACCTTTGCCGAACTCGGCCACTGCTTCAGCCGCTTTTCCAGTCCCTTCAGCGAATCGGCCAGATCGACGCTGACCACCAGCCCCTCCTCGGCCAGCCTGATCGCCGGTTCCAGCGCCTGCGCCAGCGTCAGCGTGCCGTATTTCTCCAGCGCCAGCGCCAGCCCCGCCAGCGTGCCCGGCACGCCGACCGCCTTGCCGTGGAACCGCGACAGCCTGGAATCCGCCTCGCCGTCGGCCCCGAGGAACATGTCGCGCGTCGCCGCCGAGGGCGCCGTCTCGCGATAGTCGATGGCTGCGGTCTCGCCGCTGGCCGCGTCGTGCACGATCATGAAGCCGCCGCCGCCGATGTTGCCCGCGCGCGGCAGGCTCACCGCCAGCGCCAGCGCCACCGACACGGCCGCGTCCACCGCGTTGCCGCCCGCCTGAAGCACGCCCAGGCCGATCTTCGTCGCCTCCGCCTCCTGCGCCGACACCATGCCCTCGCGCGCCCAGACCGGGTGCATAAGGTCCATGCCGCTCAGGATCGCCGCCTCCTGCGCGGCGAGCGGCGGCGCGGCGATGCTGAAGGACAGCGCGAGCGCGAGCGCGACGCCGCGTGTGGCCGTTCTGGTCATGCTTTCCTCCCCTGATTGCAGGACACTCCAAGCTTCACCCGGCGCGCGCAAGATCGCAACCGCCTTGCGTCCGGGCGCGGCGCGCGGCATGCCTGTCGCTCAGCGCCCGCCAACGCCGGAGGCCAGCCCATGCGCCCGCTCGTCGTCATCCTGAACGGCCCCAACCTCAACCTGCTCGGCAAGCGCCAGCCAGAGATCTATGGCCATGACACCATGGCCGACGTGGCGCGGCTGTGCGGCGAGGAAGCCGAACGGCTTGGGCTGGCCGTGCGCTTTCACCAGTCCAACCGCGAATATGAGCTGATCGACTGGATCCACGAGGCGCGTGAGACAGCCGCCGGGATCGTCATCAACCCCGGCGCCTTCACCCATACCTCGATCGCGATCCTCGACGCGCTGAACGCCTTCGACGGCGCGGTGCTGGAGGTGCATATCTCCAATGTCCACAAGCGCGAGAGCTTTCGCCATCACTCCTACGTCTCGCTGCGCGCCGATGGCGTGATCGCCGGCTTTGGCGTGCAGGGCTATCTGCTGGCGATGCAGCGCATGGGCGTTCTGGTCGGCTGAGCAAGGGGCGCGCGGCTCAACTGCATTTGGAGTGGCCGCAATCGGCGCAGGTGGCGCAGCCCTCGACCATGTGCAGGTTGCGCGAGCCGCAGTTGGGGCAGGCCGGCCCCTTGGGCCGCTCGCCCACGCGCAGCGCCTCGGCCTGCGGGTCGGTCTTGAGGCCGAGGCCCTCGCCCTCCATGAAGCCGATCTCGACCAGATGCCGCTCGATCACCCCGCCGATCGCCGCGAGGATCGAGGGCACATAGCGCCCGCCCATCCACGCGCCGCCGCGCGGGTCGAACACCGCCTTCAGCTCCTCGACCACGAAGCTCACGTCGCCGCCGCGCCGGAACACGGCGGAGAGCATGCGCGTCAGCGCCACGGTCCATGCGTAATGCTCCATGTTCTTGGAGTTGATGAAGATCTCGAACGGCCGACGCCTGCCGCCGGTGATGACGTCGTTCAGCGTGATGTAGATGGCGTGTTCGCTCTCGGGCCATTTCAGCTTGTAGGTGGCGCCCGGCAGCGCCTCGGGCCGCGCCAACGGTTTCGCCATATAGACCACCTCGCCGCCGTGGCTGGGCGCGGCGTCCTCGGGCGCGGTCTCGACCCTGGGCGCCTCGGCCACCGACAGCACCGAGCCGGTCACGGCGTTGGGCCGGTAGGTGGTGCAGCCCTTGCACCCGGTCTCATAGGCCAGCCGATACACGTCCTTG
>CAZOZE010000240.1:0-4459 GCA_964584215.1 uncultured Rhodobacterales bacterium | reverse complement strand
CTGCTCGCGACCACCAGCGTCGCCGCAGCGCAGGAGCCGATCAAGATCGGCGTGCTGCATTCGCTGTCCGGGACGATGGCGATCTCGGAGACGACGCTGAAAGACGCGATGCTGATGCTGATCGAGGAGCAGAACAAGAAGGGCGGCGTGCTGGGCCGCCCGCTGGAGGCTGTGGTGGTCGATCCGGCGTCGGACTGGCCGCTGTTCGCCGAGAAGGCGCGCGAACTGATCCAGGTGTCGGGCGCCGACGTGGTGTTCGGCTGCTGGACCTCGGTCAGCCGCAAGTCGGTGCTGCCGGTGTTCGAGGAGCTGAACTCGATCCTGTTCTACCCGGTCCAGTATGAGGGCGAGGAGAGCCAGCGCAACGTGTTCTACACCGGCGCCGCGCCGAACCAGCAGGCGATCCCCGCCGTGGACTATCTGATGAACGAGGAAGGCGTCGAACGCTGGGTGCTGGCCGGCACCGATTACGTCTATCCGCGCACCACCAACAAGATCCTTGAGGCGTATCTCCAGTCCAAGGGCGTCGAGCCCGAGGACATTCTGGTGAACTACACGCCGTTCGGCCACAGCGACTGGCAGACCATCGTCTCCGACATCAAGACGTTCGGCTCGGCGGGCAAGAAGACCGCCGTGGTCAGCACGATCAACGGCGACGCCAACGTGCCGTTCTACAAGGAGCTCGCCAACCAGGGCGTGAAGGCCGAGGACATCCCCGTGGTCGCCTTCTCGGTGGGCGAGGAGGAACTCGCCGGTCTCGACACCGAACCGCTGGTCGGCCACCTCGCGGCGTGGAACTATTTCATGTCGGGCGACACGCAGGAGAACGCCGCCTTCATCGAGACGTGGCGGGAGTTCACCGGATCAGAGTCGCGCGTGACCAACGACCCGATGGAGGCGCATTACATCGGCTTCAACATGTGGGTGAAGGCGGTCGAGGCGGCGGGCACGACCGACACCGACGCGGTGATCGACGCGATGATCGGCGTCGCCGTGCCCAACCTCTCCGGCGGCTTCTCGGCGATGATGCCCAACCACCACATCACCAAGCCGGTGCTGGTGGGCGAGATCCAGGACGACGGGCAGTTCGAGACGGTGTGGCAGACCTCCGGCCTCGTGCCCGGCGACGCGTGGTCGGATTACCTGCCCGACAGCGCGCCGCTGATCTCCGACTGGCGCAAGCCGATGTCGTGCGGCAACTTCAACACCGCCACAGGGCAGTGCGGCGGCCTTAACCAGTAGGCGCGGCGTGACGCGCGGGGCCGGGCGGCGCGCCCGGCCCCATCCCTTTCCCTCGGACGAGGATAGCCGATGTTCCGCGCCCCGCTTCTGCGCGCGCTGATCCTTTGCGTCGGGCTGCTGGCCCCGCTGCTGGCGCGCGGCCAGACGCTTGAAGACCTCGCCCCGCACTTGCCCATGGGCGGGTTCAAGGACCGCGCCGCCGTCGTCGAACAGATCGCCGCGACCGGCGACCCGCGCGCGGCCGCGCTGCTGGAGGCGCTGCTGGCGGGCGATCTTCAGGCGCTGAAGGCCGACGGGCGCATCGTGCGGGTGGCGGACGGCGACGCCGTCGATGCGCTGAGCGGTGAGCGCCTCGGCCCCGTGGCGCGCGGCGCGGGCGCGCGCATCCGCGTCAACAACGCCGTGCGCCGCGCGATCAGCGCCGCGCTGGGCGCGCTCGGCCTGCGCGACGCCGACCCCGGCCGCCGCATCGCCGCCGCAGGCGCGGTGTTCACCAGCCGCGACGCCGCGCAGCTTGGCCCCCTCGACGCCGCGCTGGCTGCGGAGACCGACGCGGGCGCGCGCCGGGCGCTGGAGCAGGCGCGCGCCTCGGTTGTGCTGGCGACGGACTCCAACGCCGCCGACAAGATCGCCGCGCTCGACGTGCTGATCGCGCGCGGCGACCGCGACGCGCTGTCGCTGGCGACGGCGGCGCTGGCCGACCCCTCGCCGCAGGTCGCCGCTGCGGCGGAGGACGCGCGCGCCGCCATCGAGCGCGCGCAGGCGCTGTGGGATGCGGCGCGCAACGTGTGGTTCGGCCTGTCGCTCGGCTCGGTGCTGATGCTGGCGGCGATCGGGCTGGCGATCACCTTTGGCGTGATGGGCGTCATCAACATGGCGCATGGCGAACTGGTGATGCTGGGCGCCTACTCGGCCTATGCGGTGCAGCAGGGGCTGGCGGCGGTCGCGCCGGGGCTGATGGAGTGGTCGCTGGCGCTGGCGCTGCCGGTGGCGTTTCTGGTGGCGGGCGCGGCGGGCGTGGCCATCGAGCGCGGCGTGGTGCGCTGGCTCTACGGCCGTCCGCTGGAGACGCTGCTGGCCACCTGGGGCGTGTCGCTGATCCTGCAACAGGCGGTGCGCAGCATCTTCGGCCCGACCAACAGGGCGGTGATCACGCCGCAATGGATGTCGGGCGCCTTCGAGGTCGGCCAGCTGACCATCACCTACAACCGCTTCTTCATCGTGATCTTCGCGCTGGCGGTGTTCTTCGCGCTGATGCTGCTGCTGCGGCGCACGCCGTTGGGCCTGCAGATGCGCGCCGTCACCCTGAACCGGCGCATGGCCGACGCGATGGGCGTGCGCACCGGATGGGTCGATGCGATGACCTTCGGCCTCGGCGCCGGGATCGCCGGGATCGCGGGCGTCGCGCTCAGCCAGATCGACAACGTCTCGCCCAACCTTGGCCAAGGCTATATCGTGGACAGCTTCATGGTGGTGGTGTTCGGCGGCGTCGGCAACCTGTGGGGCGCGCTGGCGGGGGCCTTCACGCTGGGGGTGGCCAACAAATTCCTGGAGCCGTTCGCGGGCGCGGTGCTGGCGAAGATTCTGGTGCTGGTGTTCATCATCCTGTTCATCCAGAAGCGCCCGCGCGGCCTGTTCGCGCTCAGGGGCCGGGCGGTGGAGGCGTGAGGATGCTCGACGCCCGCGCCGCCATCTTCCTCGGCCTGCTGTTCGCGGCCACGGTCGCCGTGCCGCTGATGAGCCTGATGGCCGCGCCCGGCTCGGGGCTGCACCTGCCCAGCTATGCGGTGTCGCTGTTCGGCAAGTATCTCACCTATGCGCTGCTGGCGCTGAGCGTCGATCTGATCTGGGGCTATGCGGGCATCCTGTCGCTGGGGCATGGCGCGTTCTTCGCGCTGGGCGGCTATGCGATGGGAATGCACCTGATGCGCGAGATCGGCGACCGGGGCGTCTACGCCAACCCCGACCTGCCCGACTTTATGGTGTTCCTGAACTGGAGCGAGCTGCCGTGGTTCTGGCTCGGCTTCGACATGTTCTGGTTCGCGGCGGTCATGGCGATGCTGGTTCCCGCGCTGCTGGCCTTCGTGTTCGGCTGGTTCGCGTTCCGCTCCCGCGTCACCGGCGTGTATTTCTCGATCATCACCCAGGCGATGACCTATGCGCTGCTGCTGGCGTTCTTCCGCAACGAGATGGGCTTTGGCGGCAACAACGGGCTGACCGACTTCAAGGACATTCTCGGCTACAGCCTGCAATCCGACGTCACCCGCGCCGGGCTGTTCGTCGCCTCGGCGCTGGCGCTGGGCGCAGGCTATGCGCTGTGCCGCGCGATCACCCGTTCGCGCGCGGGCAAGGTGCTGATCGGGGTGCGCGACGCTGAAAGCCGCACGCGGTTTCTCGGCTACCGCGTCGAGCATTACAAGCTGTTCGTGTTCTGCGTCTCGGCGATGCTGGCGGGGGTGGCGGGGGCGCTGTATGTGCCGCAGGTCGGCATCATCAACCCGTCTGAATTCTCGCCCGCGACCTCGATCGAGATCGTGATCTGGGTGGCGGTGGGCGGGCGCGGCACGCTGGCGGGCGCGGCGCTGGGCGCGCTGATCGTCAACGCCTTCAAGACGCTGTTCACCGGCTGGTTTCCCGAGATGTGGCTGTTCGCGCTGGGCGCACTGTTCATCGGCGTGACGCTGTTTCTGCCGAAAGGGGTGCTCGGCGCGCTGGAGGCGCTGCGCCGGACGGCGCGCACGCCCGCGCCGCAGGCGGCGGAGGCGCGGCGATGACCATAACGGCGGCGAACTCGATCCTGTATCTCGACGACGTGCATGTGGCCTTCGACGGCTTCAAGGCGATCAACGGGCTGTCGCTGGTGCTGGGCCCTGGCGAGATGCGCGCGATCATCGGCCCCAACGGCGCGGGCAAGACGACGATGATGGACATCATCACCGGCAAGACCCGCCCCGACCGGGGCGACGTGCTGTTCGCGGGCGAAGTGGACCTAACGAAGCAGGACGAAGCCTCGATCGCGCGGCTTGGCGTCGGGCGCAAATTCCAGAAACCCACGGTGTTCGAGACCCAGAGCGTCGAGGACAACCTGCTGCTGGCGCTGAAAGGCCCGCGAGACGTGTTCGCCACGCTGTTCGCGCGCGGCCGGGCTGAGGAGCGCGCGCGCATCGACGCGCTGCTGGCGCTGATCCGGCTGGAGGGGCGCCGCCGCGATCTGGGC
>CAZOZE010000239.1:0-9886 GCA_964584215.1 uncultured Rhodobacterales bacterium | reverse complement strand
CTGGGGCGGCAAGGCGGTGGCGGGGTTCGGCTCGGCCAAATGCTCCAACGAGGAGGCCTATCTGTTCCAGAAGCTGATCCGCAAAGGGTTCGGCCACAACAACGTCGATCACTGCACGCGGCTCTGCCACGCCTCCTCGGTCGCGGCGCTGATGGAGAACGTCGGCTCCGGCGCGGTGACCGCCAGCTTCAACGAGATCGAGCACGCCGACGTGGCGATCGTGATCGGCGCCAACCCCACCGAGAACCACCCCGTCGCCGCCACCTTCTTCAAGCAGTTCGCCGCGCGCGGCGGCAAGCTGATCGTGATGGACCCGCGCGCGCAGGCGCTGAAGCGCCACGCGAGCCACATGCTCCAGTTCCGGCCCGGAACCGACGTGGCGCTGCTGAACGCGATCATGAACGTGATCGTTGCGGAGAAGCTCTACGACCGGCAGTATGTCGAGGGCTTCACCGAGGGCTTTTTCGAGTTCCGCGACCACATCAAGGGCTTTGAGCCAGAGAAGATGGCGCCGCTGTGCGGCATCGACGCCGATGTGATCCGCGACGTGGCCCGCACCTTCGCCCGCGCCCGCGCAGGCATGATTTTCTGGGGCATGGGCGTCAGCCAGTCGATCCACGGCACCGACAATGCGCGCTGCCTGATCTCGCTGGCGCTGCTGTGCGGCCATGTCGGGCGGCCCGGCACGGGGCTGCACCCGTTGCGCGGCCAGAACAACGTGCAGGGCGCCTCCGACGCGGGCCTGATCCCGCAGTTCATGCCGGATTATCACTCCGTCACCGACCCCGAGGTGCGCGGCCTGTTCCGCCACATCTGGGAGGGCGCCGAGATCAACCCCGAGCCGGGGCTGACCGTGGTCGAGATCGTGGACGCCATGTATCGCGGCGAGATTCGGGGCATGTACATCATGGGCGAGAACCCCGCGATGTCGGACCCCGACGTGGAGCACGCCCGCAAGGGGCTGGCGCATCTCGACTGGCTGGTGGTTCAGGACGTGTTCCTGACCGAGACCGCCAACTACGCCGACGTGATCCTGCCCGCCTCCGCCTGGCCGGAAAAGACCGGCACCGTCACCAACACCAACCGGCAGGTGCAGATGGGCCGCAAGGCGGTCGAGGCGCCGGGAGAGGCGCGCGAGGACTGGCGCATCGTCGTCGCCATGGCCAACGGGCTGGGGCTGGACTGGGACTACGACCACCCGCGCGAGGTGTTCGCCGAGATGAAGATGTCGATGCGGTCCTTGCACCACATCACCTGGAAGCGGCTGGAGGACGAAAACGCGGTGATGTATCCGTGCCTCGGACCGACCGATCCGGGGCAGTCGGTGGTGTTCGGCGACGGCTTTCCGCGCCGCGCCGGCCGCGCCAGGTTCACGCCCGCCCGCGTCACGCCGCCCGCCGAGACGCCCGACGCCAACTATCCGTTCATCCTGATCACCGGCCGCCAGCTGGAGCACTGGCACACCGGCTCGATGACGCGGCGCGCCAGCGCGCTGGACGCGCTGGAGCCGGAGGCCAACGCCTCGCTGCACCCCGCCACGCTGCGCAAGCTCGGGGTCAAGCCCGGCGGGATGCTGCGCATCGAGACCCGCCGCGGCGCCATCGCCATCATGGCGCGCGCCGACCGGGCGGTGGCGGAGGACATGGTGTTCGTGCCCTTCGCCTATGTCGAGGCGGCGGCCAACGTGCTCACCAACCCGCAGCTCGACCCCTACGGCAAGATCCCGGAGTTCAAGTTCTCCGCCTGCCGGGTGAAGGGGGTGGGGGAGGCGGTGGCGGCGGAGTGAGGGCGCGGGCGCTTCGGTCCTTCGCCCGCGCCGGTTCGTGCGGCGCTCAGAAGCGGTAGCCGAGGCCGACGCCGAAGATCCACGGGTCCAGATCGACCTCGCCGGTCAGCCGCGTTGCGCCCGAGGTCACCGTCACGTCGGTGCTCAGCCACAGCTTCTTGACGTCGAAGTTGAGGTAGAGCCCTTCCTGAAGCTCGATGTCCACGCCCGCCTGCAGCGCCCAGCCGAAGCTGTCGTCATAGTCGATGCTGTCAAACTGGCCGCTGCCGGTGTTGTAGAAGATCGTGTAGTTGATCCCGGCGCCGAAATACGGCTTGATCTTGCCGAGGCCGGGGTTGCCGGTCCAGTCGCCGAGCTGGGTGACGTGATACTGCGCGGTCAGCGTCGGCGGCAGCAGCCACACGTCGCCGAGGTCGGCGCCGTCGATCGCGCCGCGCCCGGCCACGTCGTGCGGCGTGGTGGCGAGGATCAGCTCCAGCGCCAAGTTGGGCGTGAAGAAATAGCTGATGTCGAGTTCCGGCACATAGGCGGTGTCCACGTCGGCGTCGGCCCCGGCCACCTGATCCAGCGTCAGGCTCTCGTCGGGCGCCACCGCGATGCCGCGCAGGCGCACCAGCCAGTCGCCGTCCGACTTCGCCGCATACCACGGCTCTTGCGCCGCCGCCTGTCCGGCGGCCAGCAGACACAGCGCGGCGCCCGCGCAAACCATTTTTTTCATGATCGGTCCCTCGCTTGACGGACGGCGCGCCGGTCTTCGCCGCGCGCCCCCGCCGCGGCTTCTGGACCGCCGCGCAGGCAGACGTGTTGATCTCGATCAAGACTTTGCGACGAAATCTTGCGCGCCGCGCCGCTGTAGCGCCCGCGCAACAGGGCGCGGCGCGGCGGCGATGGTCACGGCGCTGGCGGCGCCGCGCGATCGCGCGGCGGCGTGAGAGCGGATAAGCCCTCACCCCGGCCCTCTCCCGCCGGGCGGGAGAGGGGGCGACGGACGGCCAAGGACGGCGCCGCGCTGTCCTCGCCTCCCGCCCCGCCCGTCAAGTCATGCCCCGGCTCGACCGGGGCATCCCGCGCCGCCCCCCTTGCCCGTCATGCCCCGGCTTGACCGGGGCATCCCGCGCCACCTGCCGCAACATCTCATCCGCGCGGTCCGCCCACTCGGGATTGCCGCCCTCGAACAGCGCGATTTTCCACGCCCTCGGCCACGCCTTGAGCCGCTTTTCGCGGCGTATCGCGGTCTCGGCGTCGTCGTAGGTCTCGACATGCACCAACTGATGGACGTTGTAGCGCGCCGTGAAGGCGGTGGGGGACGGCGCGCGGTGCTGCTCCAGCCTGCGGGCGAGGTCGGACGTGACGCCGACATAGAGCACGCCGTTCTTGCGGCTGGCGAGAATGTAGACGTGAACACGCTTCATGCGCCCGAGCGTCGCGGCGCGGGATCGCCCGGTCAAGCCGGGCGATGACGGCGGGGCGGAGCGATGGCGCCACATCCCCCGACCGTTTCGTGCCGACCCGACCAGGGCATCCCGCGCCGCCCCCCTTGCCCGTCATGCCCCGGCTTGACCGGGGCATCCCGCGCCACTGTCACTCTTCGGAGAAGAAGTTCTCGTCGATCTCCGACAATGTGATGGTGTGCGTCGCGCGCACGCCGACGCCGTGTGCGATCATCAGGTGTGCGAAGCGCTGACCGTCAATCAGCACGATGCGCTGCGCGATTCGGTCAACGAAGCGCGTTGCGTCTTTCGTGAAGCTTGACGTGGTGACGAATACGCCTTTCGTGGCGCCTTCGCCGGTGAGCGAGCCGACGAACTGCTGGATGTCGGGGCGACCGATTGCGCGTTCCGTCGCGTAACGCTTCGCCTGGACATAAACGGCGTCGAGCCCCAGCGCATCCTCATTGATAATCCCGTCGATGCCGCCATCGCCCGGCTTGCCCGTCAACTGGTCGGCCCCCTTACGCCCCCGCCCGTAACCCATCGCCAAAAGTAGATCGAGCACCGCACCCTCGAAAAAGGCAGGCGATCCCGTCATCAGGCGGTCAAGCAACTCATCGGCAAGAATGGTGTTGATCTCGTCGTGCGCGGCTTCAATGCGCTCTTGTGGCGTCTCGGTTGATGATGGCGCCGAAGCCAGTTGCGGCGCGTCTGGCCCGGTCCTGTCTTCCTTCGATCCCGCCGCACGCCACCGTCGATAAGCCTCGAACCGTTCGAGGTAGCGCATGTCGATGCGGTCAGGCTTTTCGGCGAGCACACGCGCGCCGTCGCCGGACGCTTCGAACACGCCGCGCTTCACCATTCGCAGCAAGCCTGCCTTGGCGAGATAGGTGCGCGCCCAGTGCAGGCGGTTCACGACGGTGAGTTGTCGTCTGCTCGGCAGCATCTCGGCAAGTTCGTCGTCCGAGAGGCTGAATTGCTTCGCGATCTCGGGCACACATTCGGGCACTGTATGCTTTCCGCTGGCGGCCAGCGCCAACAGCGGTAGCATCAGCGTCTGAAAATCAGGTATCGCCATTGCTCGCCCCCACCACCCCCAGCACCGTCGCCTCGATATGCGCCGCGTCCACGCCTGCGGCCGCATACATCTTCGCCGGGCTGTCCTGGTCGATGAAGCTGTCTGAGAATGTCATGGTGCGGATGCGAAGGCCGTTGTCGAGCACGCCTTCCGCCGCAAGCAGGTGCAGCACATGGGCCCCGAAGCCGCCCCTTGCGCCTTCCTCGACCGTGATCAGCGCCGCGTGTTCGCGCGCCAGCCGCAGGATCAGGTCGCGGTCCAGCGGCTTGGCGAAGCGGGCGTCGGCGACCGTGGTCGCCACGCCTTGCGCGTCGAGCGCCTCCGCCGCCTTCAGGCACTCCTGCAAGCGCGCGCCAAAGCTCAGCAGCGCCACCCTGCCGCCCTCCTTCACGATGCGCCCGCGCCCGATCTCCAGCGCAACCCCGCGCTCGGGCATATCGACGCCATAGCCTTCGCCGCGCGGAAAGCGGAACGCGCTGGGGCGGTCGTCCAGCGCGGCGGCGGTGGCGACCATGTGGACCAGCTCCGCCTCGTCCGCCGCCGCCATCACCACAAAGCCGGGCAGGTTGGCGAGATAGGCGACGTCGAAGCTGCCCGCATGCGTCGCGCCATCGGCGCCCACCAGCCCGGCGCGGTCGATCGCGAAGCGCACCGGCAGCCGCTGGATCGCCACGTCATGCACAACCTGATCGTAGCCGCGCTGCAGGAAGGTCGAATAGATCGCGCAGAACGGTTTCAGCCCGCCGGCGGCCATCCCGGCGCAGAACGTCACCGCGTGCTGCTCGGCGATGCCGACGTCGAAACAGCGCTTGGGAAATCGCTCGGCGAACAGGTTCAGCCCGGTGCCGTCGGGCATCGCGGCGGTGACGGCGACGATGCGCGGGTCGGCCTCCGCCTGAGCGATCAGGCTCTGCGCGAAGACCCTGGTGAAGCTGGGCGCGTTCGAGGGCGCCTTGGCCTGCGCGCCGGTCACCACGTCGAACTTCGCCACGCCGTGATACTTGTCCGCCGCCGCCTCGGCGGGCGGATAGCCCTTGCCCTTTTTGGTGAGCGCGTGGATCAGCACGGGGCCGTCGGCGCGCGCCTTGACCGTGCGCAGCACCGCCAGAAGCTGACCCATGTCGTGGCCGTCCACCGGGCCGACATAGTGAAAGCCCAGCTCCTCGAACAGCGTGCCGCCGATGGTGACGCCCTTCACCAGCTCCCGCGCCCGCATGGCGCCCTCGCGCAGCGGGCCGGGCAGGAAGCCGAGACCCGATTTCGCAGCGGCGCGCAGGTCCTGGAACGGGCCGGTGGTCCAGAGCCGGGTGAGATAGTCCGACATCGCGCCCACAGGGGGCGCGATCGACATGTCGTTGTCGTTCAGGATCACGATCAGGCGGCGCTTCTGGTGGCCGGCGTTGTTCAGCGCCTCATAGGCCATGCCCGCCGTCAGCGCGCCGTCGCCGATCACCGCGATGGCGTCGCCGACCTCGTCCATCCCCAGATCGCGCGCGGTGGCGAATCCCAGCGCGGCGGAGATCGAGGTGGAGGAATGCGCGGCGCCGAAGGGGTCATAGACGCTCTCGGCGCGCTTGGTGAACCCCGACAGGCCGCCGCCCATGCGCAGGGTGCGGATGCGGTCGCGCCGTCCGGTCAGGATCTTGTGCGGATAGCACTGGTGGCCGACATCCCAGATCAGCTTGTCGCGCGGCGTGTCGAACACCGCATGAATCGCCACGGTCAGCTCCACCACGCCAAGCCCGGCGCCGAGGTGTCCGCCGGTCACCGAGACCGCCGAGACGGTCTCGGCGCGCAGTTCGTCGGCCAGCGTGCGCAGTTGCGCGTCGTTGAAGCGCTTGAGGTCGGCGGGCGACGCGACCGTGTCGAGCAGCGGCGTGATCGGGCGGGGAGCTTGGGCCATCGTCGGCCTCCTTGCAGGGCGGTGCGCCTGAGCGGCGCAGGGTCTGGCGGGGCGTCTCAGCGACGCCGGGTGACGGCGTAATCGGCGGCGGCGGCGAGCGCGGCGGCGCGCGGGCCGAACCGCGCCAGCGCCGCCTTCGCCGCGTTCGCGTGGGCCTGCGCCAGTTCGCGCGCGCCTTCAAGCCCCAGCGCGGCGACGAAGGTCGCCTTGCCGGCGGCGGCGTCCTTGCCCAGCCGCTTGCCCGCCGCCGCCGCGTCGCCCTCCACGTCGAGCAGGTCGTCGCGGATCTGGAACGCGGCGCCGAGGTCGCGGCCATAGCCCGCCAGCGCCGCGCGCGCGCCTGCGTCCGCCCCGCCCAATATCGCGCCCGCCTCCGCCGCAAAGGCGATCAGCGCGCCGGTCTTGAGTTGTTGCAGCGCGGCGATGGCGGCGGCGTCGAGCGGCGCGCCCGCCGTCTCGGCGGCCAGATCCAGCGCCTGCCCGCCGACCATGCCCGCAAGGCCGGAGGCGCGCGCCAGCGCCAGCGCCAGCGCGGCGCGCACGCCTGCGTCGGGATGCGTCGCCGGGTCGCACAGGATTTCGAACGCCAGCGTCTGCAGCGCGTCGCCCGCCAGCACGGCGGTCGCCTCGTCCCACGCCATATGCACCGTGGGCTTGCCGCGCCTCAGCGCGTCGTCGTCCATGCAGGGCAGGTCGTCATGCACCAGGCTGTAGGCGTGCAGGCACTCCACCGCCGCCGCCGCGCGATCCGCCCCCGCAGGGTCGGCGCCGAACAGCGCCGCCGCCTCGATGGTCAGAAACGCCCGCAGCCGCTTGCCGCCGCCCAGGGCCGCGTGTCGCATCGCCGCCGCCAGCCTGCCTTGCGCGCCGGGGCCGGGCTGCGGCAAGAGCCGCTCCAGCGCCGCCTCCGCGCGGTCGGCGGCGGCGCTCAGCGCGTCGGGAAAGAGGGTCATTCGGTGGGAAACGGCGCCGTCGCCGGGCCGTTCTCGCCCTGCACGATCTTCTCGACGCGCATCTCGGCGTCCCTGAGCTTGGCCTCGCAGTGGCTGCGCAGCAGGGCGCCGCGTTCGTAGAGGGCGATGCTGTCCTCCAGCGGGGCCTCGCCGCTCTCCAGTTTCTCGACGATGGCCTCCAGCGCCTTCATGGCGTCCTCGAAGCTCATCGCGGCGATGTCGCCGCCGGTGTCGCCCTTCTTGCCGCCGCCCGCCGCATCCGTCATCGCGCCCGCTCCATCAGCACCCGCACATGCGCCGCCGCTGACCGCGCCAGCGCCTCCAGATCATAGCCGCCCTCCAGCGTCGAGACGATCCTTCCGCCGCAATGGCGGTCGGCGACGTCGCACAGCGCGTTGGTCGCCCAGACGAAATCGGCCTCGCCCAGTTGCAGGGTCGCCAGCGGGTCGCGCGCGTGGGCGTCGAAACCGGCGGAGACGATCAGCAGTTCGGGGCGGAAGCGGTCGAGCGCGGGCAGGATCAGCGTGTCGAAGGCGGCGCGGAACTCCCGCCCGCCCGACATGGCGGGCAGCGGCGCGTTGACGATGTTGCCGACGCCGGTCTCCTCCGCCGCGCCGGTGCCGGGGTAGAGCGGCCACTCGTGGGTCGAGGCGTAGAGCAGCCGCCCGTCGTTCTGAAAGATGTCCTGGGTGCCGTTGCCGTGGTGCACGTCGAAATCCACCACCGCGACGCGGGTCAGCCCATGCGCCTCCACCGCGTGCAGCGCGCCGACGGCGGCGTTGCCGAACAGGCAGAAGCCCATGGCGCGCATCGCCTCGGCGTGGTGGCCGGGCGGGCGCACGGCGCAGAAGGCGTTGGGCGCCTCGCCGCCCATCACCATGTCCACCGCCAGCACGTTCGCGCCCGCCGCCCGCAGCGCGGCGTCGAGCGAGCCGGGCGACAGCGAGGTATCGGCGTCCACCGCCGCCCAGCCCGAGGCGGGCGACAGCGCGCGCAGCCGGTCGATATGCGCCTGCGGATGGGCGCGCAGCAGCTGCGCCACGGTGGCCTGCGGCGCCTCGATGCGCGGCAACAGCGAAAACGCCTCGATCCCCAGCGCGGCTTCGACGGCGCGCAGCCGGTCCACGCATTCCGGGTGGCCGGGCGGGTTGACGTGCTCGAAGCAGTCGGAGTGGGAGATGACGACGGTGCTCATGACGGGATGTTTACCGCCGCGACCGCCCGGCGCAAGGCGGCGCGGGCGTGACCGATGCGCCCGGTCGCGCGCCGCCGTTTGCGCCCGGCGCGGCGCTGCGCGGATGCGGCGCGCCCGGCTGGCGGTGACAATCGCGGGTCGGATGGCGTAGGGTTCCCACCATTCGGCGCGTCCTGCGCTGGCGCAGGCGGCGGCGGACCCGCCGCATCCGCCGGCCGCCCGGCCCCTGCGCCGCAATCCCGGGGCGCGCGAGAATCATGAGAGGGAACGGCATGTTCAGAAAGATCATGACGCCGGTTGACCTGACGCATCAGGACCAGATGCAACGCGCGCTGCAATGCAGCGCCGATCTTGCGCGGCATTATGGCGCGCCGGTGGTCTATGTCGGCGTCTCGGCGACAACGCCTTCGGCGGTCGCGCACACGCCGGCGGAGTTCACCGAGAAGCTGGCGGCCTTCGCCGCCGGACAGGCGTCGCGGCACGGCGTCGAGGCGTCGAGCCTGCCGAAGTTCCGCGGCGACCCCGCGACCGATGTGGACGACGCCTTGCTTGAGGCGGCGGAGGAGACCGGCGCCGATCTGGTGGTGATGGCGAGCCACATTCCCAACGTGCTCGACCATGTATGGCCGTCGAACGGCGGCAAGGTCGCGGAATACGCGGCGGCGTCGGTGCTGGTGGTGCGGACGCCCGCCTAAGTCTTGCGCGCCAGCGGCCTGACCTTCAGCCGGGTGATCTGGTTGCGGTTGCGCTCGAGCACCTCGAAGCGGAAGTCGTGGAAGCGGAACACCTGGCCCACGGTCGGGATGGTCTGCGCTTCGTGGATCACCAGCCCTGCGATGGTGTTGGCCTCGTCGTCGGGCAGCCGCCAGTCGCACAGCCGGTTGAGGTCGCGGATGGTTGCGGCGCCGTCCACGGTGTAGGAGCCGTCGGCCTCGCGGTGCACGCCCTCCGCCTGCCGGTCGTGCTCGTCGGCGATGTCGCCGATGATCTCCTCCAGAATGTCCTCCAGCGTCACGAGGCCCTGCAGCGCGCCGTATTCGTCCACCACCAGCGCGAAATGCGAGCGCCGTTGCAGGAAGCCGCGCATCTGCTGGTCGAGCGAGGTGGTGTCGGGCACGAACCATGGCTCCATCGCCACCGCGAGCACGTCGAAATCGGCCAGCGCCTCGACGCCGCGCCCAGATTCGCGCATCAGCCGGTCCACGGCGCGCAGCAGGTCCTTGGCGTGGATCACGCCGACGATGTTCTCCGGCTCGCCGCGCCAGAGCGGGATGCGGGTGTGGGTGCTCTCCAGACAATAGCTCAGGATCGCCTCGGGCGGCTCGTCGGCGCAGATCGAGTCGATGTTGCGGCGATGGATCATCACCTCCGACACCTCGCGGTCGCTGAGGTCGAGCGCGGCGATCAGCAGGTCGCGGTCGTCCTTGGCGACGGTCCCTTCGGCGTGGTGCAGGTCGATGGCGCCGCGGATCTCCTCCTGCGCCAGCACCCGCGCGTCGGGGTCGGCGCGCACGCCGAACAGGCGCAGCGCCAGCCGCACG
>CAZOZE010000238.1:0-14178 GCA_964584215.1 uncultured Rhodobacterales bacterium | reverse complement strand
GAGATGCTCACCGCCATCGACGCGATCCCCGACGGTTTCGACGCGCGGATCGGGCCGCAGGGCCTCAATTTTTCCGGCGGACAGCGTCAGCGCCTCGGCCTGGCGCGCGCGCTGCTGCATCGGCCTGACGTGCTGATCCTCGACGAGGCGCTGAGCGCGGTCGAACCCGCCCTTGAGGACCGCATCCGCCACAGGCTGCGCGCCATCCTGCCGCAGGCCACCATCCTGTCGATCAGCCATCGCCGCGACGGCGCGGACTGGGCCGACCGGGTGATCCGCCTCGACGAGGGCCGCGTCATGGCCGAGCCCCCCAGCCCCTCGTGCGCGCGCCCGGGCCGCAGGCGGCGGCGACCTCGGGCTGACAGCGCGGGCCTGCGCGCGGCCCGCGCTCAATAAAACCCGACTTCGCGCACCTCGATCTCCGCGTCGTGATCGCGCCCGAAGGCGACGATCCCTACCGATTTCAGGCTGTCCGCCTGCGGAACGGCGCGCAGCAGGGCGCCGGAGGGCGTGAACGCCGCGAACGGCAGCCGGATCTCGGTCCATTCTGGCGCCGCCTCGAATCCCGCCTGATAGTATTGCCAGGGCAGAAGCGTGCCGGTCGTGCGCAGATGCACGAAATAGCGCTGGCCGTCGCCGCGCGCCAGCAGACGCAGGCCCGCCGCACCTGCTGGCGGCGGGTCGCTCAGGTCCATGCGCATCTGGATGAAGCCGCCGTTGTTGGCGGTGCTGACGCGACCGGTCATGCGCGCGTGGGTCAGGCCGTCCTCCTGCGCGAAGGTCAGCGCGCCGGACGATCTGCCGCCCATCACCGAATCGGTAAAGAACCGCCAGCGGGTCTCGGGCTGCGTCTGAAAATCCTCGATCATCGCGCCCTCCGACGACGCCTGCGGCGCGCCGCCCAGGCACAGCGCCGCCGCTAGGGCGAGACTGACTGCAAGACGCATCCGGGCCTCCTCGCGCCACCACATGCCGATCGCCGCCGACAAGACGGCGCTTAACCCTCCGGCAAATAGCGCGAAGCTGCGCAGGTCAAAGCGCCGCAGGCCCGGCGCGCGGCCGACCGCCGCTTGCCGCCCGGCGGCGCGCGGGTTAGTTGTTGACGGTTTCAATCGGTCTTTGCGCGCAATCGCCGCGCCGCCGCCGCAACCGTTCCGCGCGATCGCGAAGGAGCCGCCATGACCACCGCGACCATGGATCGCCGCCGCGCCTATGCAGGGCCTGCGATCCTGAGCTGGGGCTTTCGCCCGTTCTTTCTGTTCGGCGCGCTCTGGGCCGCCGTCGCCATGGCTATGTGGCTGGCCTGGATCGTCGGCGGCGCGGCGCCGCCGGGCCGGTTCGCGCCGGTGGACTGGCATGTGCATGAGCTGCTGTGGGGCTGGCTCGCCGCGATCTTCGCCGGATTCCTGCTGACCGCGATCCCGAACTGGACCGGGCGACTGCCGGTGATGGGCGCGCCGCTGGCGGGGCTGGCGGGGTTGTGGCTGCTGGGCCGCGCGGCGGTGCTGCTGTCGGAGGCGCTGCCGCCTGCGCTGGTCGCCGCCGGGGCGCTGGCGGCGCCGGTCGCGCTGCTGGCGGTGGCGGGGCGCGAGATCGTCGCGGGGCGCGCGTGGCGCAATCTGCCGGTGCTGGGGCTGGTCGCGCTGCATGCGGCGGGCGGCGCGCTGTTTCACTGGGAGGCGGCGTCTGGCGGCCTCGCCGTCGGCGGCTACGGCGCGCGGCTGGGGATCGCGTCGGCGGTCGGCATGGTGCTGCTGATCGGCGGGCGGATCACGCCCAGCTTCACCCGCAACTGGCTGGCGCGCCGCGCGCCCGGCCCGCTGCCCGCGCCGATGGGCCGTTTTGACGCCGCAGCGCTGTTGCTGGCCGCCGTCGCGCTGACGGCGTGGACGGCGGCGCCGGGCGCCCCGGCGTCGGGGTGGCTGACGCTGGCGGCGGGGCTGGCGCATTGCGCGCGGCTGGCGCGCTGGGCGGGCTGGCGCACGCTGGCGGAGCCGATGGTGACCGTGCTGCACGCGGGCTATGGCTTCGCGGCGCTGGGGATGCTGCTGACGGCGTGGGCGATCCTTGGCGACGCGCCGCCGGTCGCGGGGCTGCATGCCTGGACCGCCGGCGCGGCGGGGGTGATGACGCTGGCGGTGATGACCCGCGCCAGCCTCGGCCACACCGGGCGCGCGCTGACGGCGGGCGCGGGCGTCAGCGTGCTCTATCTCGCCGCGATCCTCGGCGCGCTGGCGCGGATACTGGCGGCGTTCCAGCCTGCGCAGTTGTGGCTGACCCACGCCGCCGCCGCGCTGTGGATCGTCGCCTTCGGCGGCTTCGTGGCGCTCTACTGGCGGGTGCTGACGGCGCCGAAGCCGCGCTGAAGCCGCCCGCGCGCCCGCCTCAGCGCGGCGCGCGCGCCACGCCCGCGGGGGGCAGCGCGCCGCTGAACCCCAGATCGCCGAGCACGGCGTCGAGGCCGATCGGCGCGGTGGTGTGGTTGAAGGCGAAATGCGCGTCGGCGCCCCGGCGCAGGCGCAGCCCCTCGGGCAGCGCGCGGGTCGCGACCCCCGCCGCCGCACAGGCGTCGCACAGGATGCGGTCGAGCGCGGGCGCGTCCGGCCAGCCCGCGACATAGCGCAGGCCCCCTTGCGCGATCACGGCCGGCCAGCCGTCGGCGCAGCACTCCAGCACCTCGGCGCGCGTCTCGACCTTCTCGCGCCACAGCGTAAAGGCGCCGCCCGCCGCCAGCGGCTCGGGCATGTCGGGGCGCAGGCTCTCGACCCGCGCCACCACGGCGTCGAGAAGATTGCGCGGCAGGCCGGGCGGCAGCCCGGCGGGGATCGCCATGGCTTCGGTCTTGGCGCCCGCGCGCGGCCCGATCAGCGCCACGCCCCGATACGCGGCCAGCGCATCCGCCAGCGGCGCGCGCCAGCGCATCACCCCCGGCGCCGCGACCAGCCGCCACGCGGAGAGGTCGCCCGCGTCGGGGGGCAGGATGTCCACCGACAGTCCGGCGCGGCGCATGGCGCGGTAGAAGGCGAACACGAGGTTGAAATAGTCGAAGTCGCGCCCCTGCGGCTGGACCGCCCAGCCCCATGCGCTCTCGTAGTCGAACACCAGCGCCACGTCGCCCGGCGGCGCCCCCGCCTGCGGGGCTTGCGCGATCTCGCGCGCCACCTGCGCCGCCTCGGCCAGCCCCGGCGCCGGCGCGCCGTCGGGGCGGAGCAGGCCGCTGTGCATCTGCTCCTGCGCGAACGGCGCCTGACGCCAGCGGAAAAAGCTCACCGCCTCGGCGCCGTGCGCGAACGCCTCCCACGCCCAGAGCCGCACCATGCCGGGCAGCGGGTCGGGGTTGCGCGGCGCCCAGTTCACCGGACCCGGCTGCTGCTCCATCACCCACCAGCGGCCCCGGCCCACGGCGCGATAGAGATCATGGTGAAACGCCTGGAAATCCGGGTCGCCCTGGCGGGCGTAGCGGCGGCGGTGAGCGTCGTCGCCGTCCACCCGGTCTTCGAGAAACCCCAGCGGATAGCTGTCCCAGCTCGCCGCATCCAGATCGCCGCCCAGCGCGAAATGGTCGAACTCCAGCACCTTGCCCATGTAGTTGTGCAGGATCGGCGCGGCGGAATGCGCGCGGATCGCGTCCACCTGCGCGCGGTTGAAGGCGATCACCTGATCGGCGCTGAAGCGGCGAAAGTCGAGCGCATGGGCGGGGTTGGCCTCGGTCACGGTCAGGGCGGGCAGGTCGATCTCGTCGAAAGCGGCGTAGTCCATCGACCAGAAGACATTGCCCCACGCGGCGTTGAGCGCGGCGATGTCGCCGTATCGCGCCGCCAGCCAGGCCCGGAACGCCGTCAGCGCCGCCGGACTGTAGGACAGCGTCGTGTCGTGGCAGCCGTATTCGTTGTCGGTCTGCCACGCCGCCAGCGCCGGGTGGCGGCCATAGCGCGCCGCCATCGCGGCGGCGATGCGCGCCGCCTCGCCGCGATAGCCCGCGTGGCTGAAGCAATAATGGCGGCGTGAGCCGAAGCCCCTCGGGCGGCCCTGCGCGTCATGGGCCAGCATGTCGGGCCAGCGCGCCAGCATCCAGCGCGGCGGCGTCGCGGTGGGCGTGCCCATCACCACCCGCAGCCCGGCGCCCGCCAGCGTCCCGACCGCGCGATCCAGCCAGCCCCAGTCGAAGGCGCCGGGGCGCGGTTCGATCCGGCTCCAGGCGAATTCGCCGATCCGCACAAGGCTGAGGCCCGCGTCGGCCATGCGCCGCGCGTCCCCGGCCCACAGCGCCTCGGCCCATTGCTCGGGGTAATAGCAGACGCCGAGGCGACGGATCATCGCGCCGCCGCCCTGTCGAACGCGGCGACCAGCGCGCGCGCCTTCTCGCCCACGGCGGCGGCGCTGTCGCCGGGCCGGTAGAGATTGCTCCCCAGCCCGAAGCCGTCCGCCCCGGCGCCGAGATATGCGGCGAAGCTCTCCGCCCCCGCGCCGCCGACCGCATAGACCGGGACGGCGGCGGGCAGCACCGCGCGCAGCGCCCTGATCCCCTCCGGCCCCATCACCGAGGCGGGGAAGATCTTGATCCCATCCGCCCCCGCCGCCAGCGCCGCGAAGCACTCGGTGGCGGTGAAGGCGCCCGGCCACGACGCCATGCCCAGCGCCTTGGTGCGCGCGATCACGGCCGCGTCGGTGTTGGGCGAGACCACGAAGCGCCCGCCCGCCGCCGCCACCGCCTCCGCCTGCGCGACCGTCAGGACCGTGCCCGCGCCGATCTGCGCCCGCGCGCCCAGCGCCGCGCGCATCGCCTTGATGCTGTCCAGCGGGCCGGGTGAGTTCAGCGGCGTCTCGATCATGGTGATCCCCGCCCCGGCCAGCGCCAGCGCCACGGCGGCGGCCTCGGGCGGCGTGACGCCGCGCAGGATGGCGATCAGCGGACGGGTCATGGCCGGTCTCCGAACAGTTGCGCGTGGGCGCCCGCCAGCCCGGCCAGCGTGGCGCGGGACGCCTCGATCACCTCGCCCGCGCGCCCGACCGCCGCCAGCGCGCCCGCATAGCGCGCGCACAGCGCCGTCTCGCCGATCAGCGTCACCGGGCCGTCGCCGGGAAACAGCGCCGAAGCCGCCGCCAGCTCCATGCCGATCAACAACCCCGACAGCCGCCCGCCCGACTCGGCCGCCGTCGCCCGGTTCAGCAGGCGCGCGGCGCGCGCCGAGAACAGCGCGGCGATCGCCTCGGCGGGGCGCGCGAACGCCTCCTGCGCGGCCAGCGTGAAGGCGGCGTCGTCGATCAGGGCGAGGTCGGCCGGCATGGCGTGGCGCAGAACGGATTGCGACGCCAGCAGCGCGAACATCTCGCCGGTCATCACGGTGCGGAACGCGCGCACCCGGCCCTCCGCGACCTGCGCCCATTTGCAATGCGTGCCCGGCAGCGCCACAAGCCCCTCAAAGCCGGGACGCAGGGCCAGAAGGCCCGCAAGCTGGGTTTCTTCGCCGCGCATCACCTCGGGCGGGTCGTCCTGCTTCAGCCCCGGCAGGATGCGCACCGCCAGACGCGGGTCGGCCTGCGGCGCCGCCGCGCCCACGGCGACCTGCGCCAGCGGCGAGGCGATATCGGCGTAAGGCGCGGCGGCCCAGCCCTCGCGCGCGCCCGCCATGCCGCACACCAGCGCGGGCGTCGGCGCGCCCGCGCCAATCCAGCCGCCCGCCAGCGCCAGCAGCGCCGCGTCATAGCCCTGCGGCGCCAGCGTCCCCATGCCGGTCGCGGCCTGCGCCTGCGCCAGCGGCGCGCCCGCCCGCCCCATCGCCCAGACGCGCAGCCGCGTGGTGCCCCAATCGACGGCGATCCAGTCAGCCTTGACCGCGGCCTCGCTCATACCCGCCCCAGATCGACGATCATCATCTGCGCAGTCATCGCGCTGGCGGCGTCGGAGGCGAGGAACAGGCACGGCCCCGCCATCTCCTCCGGCGCGATCTCTCGCGCCACGCATTGCAGCGCAAGGTGGCTGGCGACCGCTTCCGGCGTGGCCCAGAGTTCGCGCTGCCGCTCGGTAATCACCCAGCCCGGCGCGATGGCGTTGGCGCGCACGCCGAACGGCCCGAGGTCGCGCGCCTGACCGCGCGTCAGTCCGATCACGCCCGCCTTGGCGGCCATATAGACCTCCATGCCGGGGTTGGCCTGCAGAAAGCTGCCGGAGGTGAAATTGACGATGGCCGCGCCCGGCGTCGCCTTGAGATCTTCGGCGCAGGCCTGCGCGGTGAAGTAGAAATGGCGCAGGTTGATCGCCTGCATGTCGTCCCAGAACGCCGCGTCCACCTCGCCGATCTCGCTGCGCGTGTCGCGCGCGGCGTTGCAGACCAGCTTGCCGATGGGGCCATGACGGGTGCGCGCCTCGTCCACCGCCGCCTCGATCTGGGCGATGTCGCGCAGGTCGGCGCGGATGTGCAGCGGCGCCGTGTCGTGCTTCAGCGTCATCGCCGCCACGAAATCGTCGCAGTCGATGAAGTCGATGAAGGCCACGCGCGCGCCCTGCGCCATGAAGGCGTCGGTCAGCGCGGCGCCGATGCCGGAGCCGCCGCCGGTGATCAGCACGCTGGCGTCCTTGAGATCGGGATAGCGGGGGAACATCGGCATGGTCTCCGGGCTCTAGAGGCGCGCGCCCTCAAGGACGAGCATCGTTTCAGGATACACCGCCGGAGGCCGCAGCGCGCCCCCCGTCAGCGCGGCGCCCGACAGCACGACCGGCTGCGTCAGCGCATGGCCAAAGCGGTTGAGCGCGCGCGGCGGCGTCTCGGGCGCGCGCAGCGATACGCGATAGCGCGCGGTCGGCTCAAGCCCCGTCAGCGGCAGCGGCTGCGCGGCGCCCTGCGCGGCCGCCGCCTGACCCGCGAACACCACAAAGCGCGCGCCGTCCGCCGCCACGGTCATCTCGGCGACAACCGCAGGGTCGGGCGGGTCGAGCCGGTGCAGACGGCCCGTATGCAGCCAGGCGCGGTTGGCCTTGAACCACGCCACCACGCCGCGCAGCGTATCGGCCTCGGCGCCGGTCAGTTCGCGCGGGTCCATCTCGAACCCCATGTGCCGCTGCGCCGCCACCCAGGCGCGAAACTCCATCGGCAGGCTGCGCCCGGAGGTGTGGCAAACGCGCGGGCCGACATGCGATCCGGTCGCCTCCGGCGGCAGGAACAGCGCGGCGCCCGCCTGGATGCGCAGCCGCTCCAGCGCGTCGTTGCTGTCGCTCAGCCAGACGCGCTGGACGCGGCGCAGGATTTCGAGGTCGATCCGTCCGCCGCCCGAGGCGCAGCTTTCGATCTCCACCGCCGGATGCGCCGCCCGCAGCCGGTCGAGCAGCGCATAGAGCGCCCCGGTCTGCGCGGGCGCGGCGAAGGGCAGGACGCGGTTATGATCCCATTTCAGATACGCGACGGGATGCGCGCTCAGCAGCGCGTCGAGCGCGGCGAACAGATGCTCTGAGACCTCCGCGCGCGCGATGTCGAGCGCAAGCTGGCCGCGCCCCATCGGCTGATCGGGCGGCCCGAGCGCCCAGTCGGGATGCGCGCGGAACAGGTCGCTGTCGGGGCTGACCATCTCCGGCTCGACCCACAGGCCGAACTCCATGCCCAGGCGCTGCACATGACCGATCAGCGGGCCGAGGCCGCCGGGGTATTTTTGCCGGTCCACGGTCCAGTCGCCCAGCGACGAGGAATCGTCGTTGCGGCCCTTGAACCAGCCGTCGTCCAGCACGAACCGCTCCGCCCCCAGCGCGGCGGCGCAGGCGGCGATGTCCTCCAGCTCGGCCGGATCATGGCGGAAATACACCGCCTCCCAGCAATTGTAATGCACCGGGCGCGCAGGCCGGGCGAAGCGCAGCCGCGCCCGCGCCTCGGCGTGGAACGCCGCCATCGCGCCGTTCAGGCCCCGGTCGCTCCACGCCGCCAGCAGCGTGGGCGTGTCGAGCCGCGCGCCGGGCGCCAGAAGCCAGCCGCCCGGCGGCGGCATGGCGCCGAACTGCGCTTGCCTGCGCCCGTCGGGCAGTTGCTCGGCCACCATGCGATGCCCGCCCGACCACGCCAGATGCAGCGCCAGCGCGGCGCCCTGCGTGTGGCGCGCGCCCGGTTCGGGGACCACGAGGCCGGGAAAATGCTCATGCCCGCTGCGCCCGGTGCGGTTCTCGCGCAGCCGCGCGCCGGGCGCCCAGGGTTGCGGATCGGCGCGGAACTCGCCGCACCAGCGGCCGGAGAACGCGACGGCCTCGCGCGACGCGGGCGACAGCGGCAGCGCGGGCGCCGCCAGCCAGTCGAGCCGCAGCGCGGCGGCGCCGAGGTTCTCCACCGACGCCGACAGCGCGACCAGTCCCGAGGGCAGGAGGGCGACGCGCGCCGCATAGCCGATGGCGCCGCCGCGCCCGCGCCAGACGAAGGCGCCGTCCTCCAGCGCGCCCGCCCCGCGCAGGCGCGGCGCATCGGCGATCAGACCGGGGTGGCCGGGAAAGCCCAGCGCGGCTTCCGGGCACAGCGATGCCGGGGCCACGGCGTCGATCTCGCCGCCCTGGGCCGACCGCATCCCCGCCCGCGCCAGCGCCGCGATGTCCTCGCCCGGCGGCAGGGAGGGGCCGAACCATGCGACCCACGGAACCCCGGCGCCCTCGGCCGCCAGCGCCAGCGTGCGGCCGGGGCCGTCGAGCCGCCAGCCCTGGATCATTTCACCGCGCCCAGCGTCAGCCCGGCGATAAAGTGTTTCTGCATCAGGAAGAACATCGCCACCGGCGGCGCGGCGGCGACGATGGCGCCCGCCGAGACCAGATGCCACTGCGCGATCCACTGGCCGTTCAGCGAATACAGGCCCGCCGTCACCGGCATCGCGCCCGCGCCCTGGGTCAGCACCGTCGCCCAGAAATAATCGTTCCAGATGAAGGTGAAAACCAGCACCGACAGGGCCGCGATCGCCGGGCGCATCAGCGGCATCACCACGAACCAGAAGATGCGCAGCTCGCCCACGCCCTCGACCCGCGCCGCCTCGATCAGCTCCTTGGGCAGCGCGCGGATGAAGTTGCGCATGAACAGCGTGCAGAACCCGGTCTGGAACGCGACATGGAACAGGATCAGCCCCAGATGCGTGTTGTAGAGCCCCAGATCCAGCGTCAGGTCGCGCACCGGCACCATGAGGATCTGGAACGGCACGAAGTTGCCGGCGATGAACAGGAAGAAGATCAGCATCGCCCCGCGAAAATTATAGACCGCCAGCGCAAAGCCGGTCAGGCACGACAGGCCCACAGCGCCGATCACCGTGGGGATCGTCACGATGAGCGAGTTGGCGATGAACGCCGCCAGTTCGGTGCGCGCGAAGATGTCGGCGTAGTTGCCGGGGTTGAACGACGTCGGCCAGCCCCAGTAGTTGCCGGCCGCGATGTCGCCCTGGCTGCGGATCGAGGTCACCGCCACCGCGATCAGCGGCAGCAGCCACAGCGCCAGCGAGACGGGCAGAGCGATCTTGTAGAGCCGTTGCGCGACGGCGGAGCGGGTGGCGATCGGGCGGGGAAACATCAGCGCGCCCCCCGCTCATCGCGCGCGATGCGCCACAGGAAGCCGGTGATATAGATCATCATGATCGCGAACAGCACCACCGCGATCGCGGCGCCATAACCCATGCGAAAGCCGTATTCGCCCAGCGCCTGCTCATACATGTAGAACGCCAGCACGCGGCTGGAGCCGTAGGGGCCGCCGTCGGTCATGATCGAGACCAGATCGAAGCTGCGCAGCGCGCCGATCACCGTGACCACCACCGCGATGAAGGTGGCCGGGCGCAACTGCGGCAGCACCACGAACCACAGCATCCGCCAGCCCTTGGCGCCGTCGAGCCGCCCGGCCTCGATCTGCTCGGGGTTCACCGCGTTCAGCCCGGTGAGATACAGGATCATGCAATAGGCGGTCTGCGGCCAGAGGCCCGCCGCGATGATGCCGTAGGTCACGAACCGCTCATCGGCCAGCACCGCCACCGGCCCGGCGCCGACCCAGCCCAGCACGATGTTCAAGAGGCCGAACGAGGGATCGTAGAACCACGCGAACACCAGCCCCACGACGACTTGCGAGATCACGAAGGGAAAGAAGAACAGCGATTTGTAGAGCCGGATGCCCCACACGGTCTGATTGAGAAACAGCGCGACCGCCAGACCGCCGGGCAGCGCCAGCATGTAGAGCACGAGCCACAGCACGTTGTTCTTAAGCGAGGTGTGGAACGCGTCGTCATCCATCAGTTCGACATAGTTGCCGATGCCGATCCACGTCGCCGCGCCGATGCCGTCCCAGTCGTAGAAGCTGATCCAGATCGACTGGAAGATCGGAATGATCACATAGACCATGAACATCAGCGCGCCGGGCGCCAGCAGGATCAGCGGCGCGAGGCGGCGCTGGTTGGCGCGCCACCAGCCGGGGGAAGGGTGTTCGGTCATCGGTGCGATCCCCGTGGTGCGGTCCCTGTGGCGCGATCCCTGTGGCGGCGAGCCCCCCTCACCCTGCCCCCTCCCCCGGTGAGGGAGAGGGCGCGCGGCGGCGGTCATGGCGCGATCCCGGGGGGTGCAGCGCAGGCGGCGCCGATATCGCCCCCTCTCCCGCTGAGGGGGGGCGGGGTGACGGCTTCGCGCTTACTTGTAAACCCGCGCCCGGGTCTTCTCCAGCCGGTCGAGGATGCGGTCGAGGTTCTGCGGCTTGATCATGAACTCCTGAAAGCCCTCCATCCCCGCCTTGGCCATCTCCGCCGGCGCGTCGCGGTCGTAGAACTGCGCCAGCGCGTAGGCGTTGGACAGCATCTCGAAACCCTGCTTGAGGAACTTGTCCTGCGGCACGGCGGCGGCGCCGTTGACCGGCAATTGCCCCAGCGTGGCGTTGATATCGCCCTGCACGTCGGCGCGCGCGAGATAGGCGAGGAACTTCTTCGCGTCCTCCTTGTTCTTCGCGCGGGCGGGGATGTGGAAGGTGTCGGTGGGCGCGTCCTCGGCCATCGGCAGGCCGGGCGTGATGGCGGGAAACTGCATGAAGCCGATCTGGTCTTCGCTCAGGCCCGCCGCCTTGAAGATGTCCACCGCGAAGTTGCCCATCAGATACATCGCCGCCTGCCCGTTGGCGAGGAACGGCGCCGCCTCCTGCCAGTCATAGGCGGCGTGGTTGGCGAGGAAATAATCCGCCTCCACCAGTTCCGCCCACTTGGCGAAGGTCGCGCGCACGGTGGGGTCGGTGTAGGGGATCTCACCCGCCGTCAGCTTCATGTGATGCTCATAGCCGTTGACGCGCAGGTTCATGTAGTCGAACCAGCCGCCGGTCGGCCACAGCGCCTTGGAGCCGATGGCGAAGGGCGCGATCCCGGCGGCCTTGAGCGTGGCGGCGGCCGCCTTCAGCCCTTCCCAGTCGGTCGGCGGCGCGACGCCCTGCTCGGCGAAGATGTCGGCGCGATAGTAGAGGCCCCACTGGTAATAGGTGTAGGGCACGCCCCATTTCTCGCCGTTCATCTCCATCGACGCGGCGGCGGACTTGAGGCTTTCGCCCAGTCCCTCGGCGGCCCAGACGTCGGTGACCGGCTCGAACAGCCCCGCATTGACATAGGGCGCCATGCGATTGCCGGCATACCACGCCGCCACATCGGGCGCGTCGGCGGTCAGGAAGTTGCGGATCGCGGTCTTGTAGCCCTCATGGTCGAAGTTGTTCCAGACGATATTCACGTCCGGGTTCTCGGCCTTGAAGCCCGCGATCACCTTCTCCATCGCCGCCCTGGGCGCCGGGTCGGAGGTGTCGGAGTTGATCACCAGGTCGCGCGCCATCAGCGGCGCGGCCAGCAGCGCCGCCGCGAAGGCGGCGGTCGTGAGCGTTCGGATCATCGGTTCCTCCCTGAATCGATCCGGATGCAAGTTCCATTTATCGGAACCCTGTTTTTGGTTATTGAAACTATCCGCCCCGGATGGTTCACTGTCAACCATGACGTGCGGCCGAACGCGCGCGAACCACGGGGAGGACGCATGGCGCAAACGCCGCCCAAGGCGGATGGCGCGCTGGTGAAGGCGCTGGCGCTGCTCGACGCGGTCGCGGCCGCGCCCGGGCCGCTGCGCTTCGTCGATCTGCTGCATGCGCAGGGGCTGCCCAAGGCGACGCTGCACCGGCTGTTGCGCACGCTGGTGGCGCAGCGGATGCTGGCGCACGACCCCGACACCCAGCGGTATTCCCCCGGCCTGCGGCTGGTGCGGCTGGGCCATGCGGCGTGGCGCAAGGCGTCGCTGGCCGAGGTCGCGCGCCCGATCCTGGACGCGCTGTCGGCGCAGACCGGCGAGACCATCCACCTCGCCCAGCTCGACGCCGGTCAGGTGCTCTATATCGACAAGCGCGACGCGCGCCGCCCGCTGGAGATGTTCTCCGACGCCGGCAAGGTCGGCCCGGCCTATTGCACCGGCGTCGGCAAGGCGATGCTGGCCTTCGCCGACCCCGCGCGGCTGGAGGAGCTGCTGTCGCAGCAGTCCCACCACCGCTACACCGCGCATACGCTCGACGCGGTGGCCCTGCGCGCCGAACTTGCCGCGATCCGCGCGCGCGGCGTCGCCTTCGACCGGCAGGAGCATGAGCCGGGCATCATCTGCGTCGCGGCGCCGGTGCTCGCGGCGCGCGGCGTGGCGCTCGGGGCGATCTCGGTGACGTCCTCGACCGCGCGGCGGGACCTTGACGATCTCGCCACGCTCGCGCCCCGCCTGCGCGCCGCCGCCGCCGCCATCGCCGCCGCCGCCGAGGCGCGGCAAAGCCCCGCCGCCGCCCCCGCGCCCGGCAAGGAGAATGCGCCATGTCCGGTCTGAACGCCCTGGGGTTGCGCCTGCGCGGCGCCGTCAAGCGCTTCGGCGACGCCGAGGTGATCCACGGCGTCGATCTGGAGGTGGAGGACGGCGCGTTCTGCGTGTTCGTCGGCCCCTCCGGCTGCGGCAAGTCCACCCTCTTGCGCATGATCGCGGGGCTGGAGGTGACCACGGCGGGCGCCATCGCCATCGCCGGGCGCGACGTGACCCGGGTGGACGCCGCAGAGCGCGGCGTCGCCATGGTGTTCCAGTCCTACGCGCTCTATCCGCACATGACGGTGGCGCAGAACATGGGGTTCGGCCTGCGCATGGGCGGCCACCCAAAGGCGCAGATCGCGGAAAGGGTGGCGCGCGCCGCCGACATCCTGAAACTCGGCCCGCTGCTGGACCGCAAGCCCGGCCAGCTTTCCGGCGGCCAGCGCCAGCGCGTCGCCATCGGGCGGGCCATTGTGCGCGACCCCAGGGTGTTCCTGTTCGACGAGCCGCTGAGCAACCTCGACGCCGAACTGCGCGTCGAGATGCGGGTGGAGCTGTCGCGGCTGCACCAGCGGCTCGGCGCCACGATGATCTACGTCACCCACGATCAGGTCGAGGCGATGACGCTGGCCGACAAGATCGTGGTGCTGCGCGACGGGCGCATCGAGCAGGCGGGCGCGCCGCTGGAGCTGTATGACAACCCCGCCAACCGCTTCGTCGCCGGGTTCATCGGCTCTCCGGCGATGAATTTTCTGGACGGGCGCGCGCAGGGCGGGCGCGTGGCGCTGCCGGGCGGGCTATCGCTGACCCTGGCGCCGGCCGCGGCGCCGCCCGACGGCGCGGCGGTCACGGTCGGCGCGCGGCCCGAGCATCTGGGGCTGACCGACGGCGACGCCTTCAGGGTCGATGTGATCGAGCACCTGGGCGGCGTATCCTATCTGCACCTCGAAGCGCAGGACGGCGCCCGCGTGGTGGCCGAGGCGCGCGACGCGCGCGCGCTGCGCCCGGGCGCGCGGCTGGGCCTGACGCTCGACCCCGCCCGCGCGCTGCTGTTCGACCCCGCGACCGGCGCCCGGCTCGGCGCCGCGCAGCCGCAGTCATGAGTTGCGGGATCAGGGCGCTTCATCGGCCATGGACCACAAGATCCGCAGCGGCTTTGACCCTGCGGCGAACCCGGGAAGGTTCAGGGCTTGGCGAAACCGCGCGTTCCCGTCTGTTCCCGGCGTCGCGGCGAACGTCCGCCGCCCGCGCATCGTCGCCAAGCCCTCACAGGCTCGCCGCCGCCCGCGCCGCCTGATCGTAGTCGCCCGCCACGCTGCGCAGCACCTGGGCGGCGCGGCTGAGCTGGGCGAGGTCCGCGTCGGTCGCCGTCGCCGGACCGATCAGGCACAGCGCGCGCACCT
>CAZOZE010000237.1:0-3155 GCA_964584215.1 uncultured Rhodobacterales bacterium | reverse complement strand
GGTGGTGGAGGCGCGCAAGGACGTGACCGTGGTGCTGCACCCGCTGACCGACGACCGCCGCATCCTGCCGATCGAGCGCACCGGCGAGACGCTGACCGCCGCGCCGGGCTTCATGCTGGTCGCCTCCTACAACCCCGGCTACCAGAACATTCTCAAGACGATGAAACCCTCGACCCGCCAGCGTTTCCTTGCGGTCGAGCTGGATTTTCCGCCGCCCGCGCGCGAGACCGAGATCGTCGCGGCCGAGAGCGGCCTTGGCGCCGAGCGCGTGGCGCCGCTGGTGCGGCTGGCGGGCAAGTTGCGCGGGCTGAAGGGGCAGGATCTGGAGGAAGGCGTCTCCACAAGACTGCTCGTCTATTGCGCGACGCTTGTCCGGCAGGGAATGCCGGTGGATCGCGCCGTGCAGGCGGCGATGATCGAACCGCTGAGCGACGACGAGGACGTGAAGCGCGGGCTGCTCGACCTCGTCGCCGCCGTCCTCGGCTGACCACGGTGGACTTCGCCCCGTGGGAGCCGGAGGAGACGGTCGGCAAGCTGTGGCACGCGCTGGCCATCCGGCTTGACGCAGCCGGGGGGCACGCGGGCGCGGCGGTGACGCTGGCCGAGGTCGAGGGACGGCTGGCGGTGTTCTTCCGGGGCCTCGGCGGCCCGAAGGACGCCGCGATCCGCGCCGCCGCGCAGGAGGTGTCGGCGCACCGCATCGGCTGGCGGCGCAAGCTGACCACCGACGCCGAGCGGCTGGCGCGGCCCAGCTTCGACCGCGAGGCGCTGCGCCTGCCGGAGCGGATCGCCGTTTTCCCCGAGCGCGAGGCCAATGCCGCGCTGTATTTCTGGCTGACCGCCGCCGCCGCCCATGCGCCCGCGCCGGTCGCCCACGCCGACCCGCTGCGCGCCGATGTCGCCGCCCTGCGCGCCGCGCGGGCGATGACCGGGGCGACGCTGGCGGATTGTCCGGGGCTTGGCCCATTCCACGCGCTGCTGGCCGAGGCTGCGCGCAAGGCCCGTCCGTCCCGCGCCCTGCCGCGCTGGGAGGCGGCGGCGGAGGCGGCGGTGCTGGACCTTCTGGGCGGCGCGGCGGCGACGGGCGACGCCGCGCGGCTGCTGTCGGACGAAGCCGCCGAAGTGTTCGACGCGCCGCAGGGCTATCGCCCGTTCGCCCCGGTCCCGCTCTGGCCCGAGCTGCGCGCGCCCGAGACGCGCGGCGCAGCGGCGCAGGCGGAGGAGCAGACGCCGCAAGGGGCGGCGGCGGAGGCGGGCCGCGCCGCGCTGCGCGCAAAACGGCGGGCGTCAGATCAGGCGGAGCGGCGCGACAGCCTGATCCTGCACAAGTTCGAGGCGATCTTCTCCTGGGCCGATTTCTTCAACCTCAACCGCCGCGTCGAGGACGACGACGAGGACGGCGCGAAAAAGGCCGCCGACGACCTCGACGAGATCAGCCTCGGCCAGGTGACGAAAAAGGCGGCGACGCGGCTGAAGCTGCACCTCGACCTCTCGCCGCAGGAAGCCGACCGCGACCGGTTGTCGGGGGTTCATCTCTATCCCGAATGGGACCAGCGCGCGAACGCTTACCTGCCCGACCATTGCCGCGTGCTGGCCAGCCCGGCGCCGCAGGGCGACGCCGCGACGCTGGCGCCCGACGCCCGCGCGCGCCGCCGCATCCGCGCGGTCAAACGCCAGTTCGAGGCGCTGCGCCCGGCGCGCGTGATCCTGCCGCGCCAGCTCGACGGCGACGACATCGACATCGAGGCGGCGGTGGCCGCGCGCGTTGAATTGCGCGCCTGCGGCGCCTGCTCCGACCGCGTCTATCGCGCCACGCGCGCGCAGGAGCGCGACCTCGCGGTGTCGATCCTGCTCGACATATCGCGCTCGACCGAGAGCGCCTGCGGCGACCGCATGGTGATCGACGTGGAGAAGGAGGCGCTGACCGCGCTGGCCTGGGGGCTGGAGGCGACCGGCGACGCGGCGGCGATCCACGCCTTCAGTTCGCTGCGCCGCGACCGCGTTTATGTGCTGGGGGTGAAGGATTTCGCCGAGCGGATGGGCGCGCCCGTCGAAGGGCGCATATCGGGCCTGCGCGCCGGCTTCTATACCCGCCTCGGCGCCGCCGTGCGCCACGTCTCGGCGGAACTGGCGCGCCAGCCGCAGCGGCGCAAGCTGCTGCTGGTGATCTCCGACGGCAAGCCCAACGACCTCGACCACTACGAGGGCCGCCACGGGATCGAGGACAGCCGGATGGCGATCCGCGAGGCGCGCAGGCGCGGGCTGGCCGCGCATGGCGTGATCGTCGAGGCGAAGGGCGAGGCGTGGTTTGCGCGCATCTTCGGGCGCGGCGGTTTTTCGCTGGTGGCCGATCCCGACCGCCTGACCGCCGCGCTGCCGCAGATCTACCGCCATCTGGTCGGCGGATGAGCGCGCCGCGCAGCGCGCCCATCCAGCTTTCCGGCCAGCTTCCCGGCGAGCTGATCATGTGGATCCTGATCGTCAGCGAGGTGCTGGTGTTCGGCGCCGCGCTGACCGGCTTCCTGGGCGCCCGCGCGCTCGACCCGGCGTTGTTCGCGCAGTCGCAGGCGATGCTCGACCGCACGGCCGGCGCGCTCAACACCGTCGTGCTGATCACCAGCGGCTTTTGCGCCGCGATGGCTTCGCGAGCGGCGCAGGGCGCGCGCGTGGCGGCGGTGCGACTGTGGCTGGCGGGCGCCGCCGCGCTGGGGCTCGTGTTCCTGCTGGTGAAGGCGCGCGAATACGCCGACAAGGCGGCGCGCGGCATCGACATCGACACCAACGCCTTCTTCACGCTGTATTACCTGATCACCGGCTTTCACGCGCTGCATGTGGTCGCGGGGCTGGCGATCTTCGCGATCCTCGCCGCGCGGCCCTCCGCCGCCAACGTCGAGACCGGCGCCCAGTTCTGGCACATGGTCGATCTGGTCTGGGTGTTGATCTTTCCCGTGGTCTATCTGCTGCGATGACGTCCCCAAAGCCCCTGCTGCGCGCCTGGGCGCTGCTGATCGCGCTCAGCCTCGCGACCACGGCGCTGACGGTGCTGATCGGCGACGACGCGCCGCACCCCGCGCTGGCGGGGGCGGTGCTGGCGCTGGCGGGGCTGAAGGCGTCGGCGATCCTGCGCCGCTATCTGGGGCTGGCGGCGGCGCCGG
>CAZOZE010000236.1:0-3167 GCA_964584215.1 uncultured Rhodobacterales bacterium | reverse complement strand
GCCCCCCTCAAAACCAGGTCTCCCTGAGGGCCGTGGAAGACCACCACGTCGATAGGCCGGATATGTAAGTGTGGCGACACACTCAGTTGACCGGTACTAATCGCCCGATAGGCTTGATCCGATCCAGAAGTCGGAAGACTTCCCTAAATCAGTGACGCAAAAACCTGGAAAGACACGCGGTTATCTAAGGTCTGGTGGCCACAGCGCGAGCGAAACACCCGATCCCATCCCGAACTCGGCCGTTAAGCGCCGCAGCGCCAATGGTACTGCATCTCAAGACGTGGGAGAGTAGGTCGCCGCCAGACCTCAGATAACCGCAAAATCGCATACCTCTCATGATAAAAAACCAAAACAACGCCCCACTCGTAAATCTGCGAGTGGGGCGCTTCTGTATCTATAATCCTGGATTTTGTGGTTTCCGAGGTTCAACGAACCTCCGAGCAAACCGCAAAATCGGCGCAACCTCTTGACGGATTTGGTGGGCCCGGCAGGACTCGAACCTGCAACCAAACCGTTATGAGCGGTTCGCTCTGACCATTGAGCTACAGGCCCGCCGCGCCCTGCATACAGGCGGGCGCGCGCGACGGTCAACGGCGCAGCCGCGCCGCGCTCTTTCCCATGGCGGCGCGATCGCTTAACTGTCGGGTGGCGAAGCCGGAGGCGCCTATGTCATTCTTCAAGAGGCTGCGCGAGCGGCTCACCAAATCCGCCTCGAAGATCGACGAGGGCGTCGAGGCGCTGATCGCCGAAGCGCCCGCCGCGCCGGAAGCGCCGCCGCCCGCGCCCGCCGGGCGGCAGGAAGCGGACGACGCGCCCGCCGCACCGGTCTCGCCCCCGCCTTCCGCCGCGCCGACACCCGCGACGCCCGCAGCGCCGGAGCCGGCGCGCGCCACGCCGCCCGCACCGCCAGCCGCTCCCCTGCCGACGCAGGCGCCTGCGCCGGAACCGCAGGCGGCTCAGGCGGCCCCGGCGCCCGCACGCCCCGGCTTCTTCGCCCGCCTCACCGGCGCCCGCGCGGCCGCGCCCGCCGCGCCGCCTGAGGCGCAGCGCGTGCTCGACGACGCCATGCTGGAGCGGCTGGAGGAGCTGCTGATCCAGGCCGACCTCGGCGCGCAGACCGCGATGCGCGTCGCCGCCGCCATGGCCGGGGGCCGCTTCGGCCGCCGCCTCGGCGCGCGCGAGATCAAGGGCTTGCTGGCGGCGGAGGTGGCGCGCATCCTTGAACCCGTCGCGCGGCCCCTGCCGATCTATCCCCACCGCCCGCAAGTGGTGCTGGTGGTGGGGGTCAACGGCTCGGGCAAGACCACCACCATCGGCAAGCTCGCCAGTCAGCTCAAGGCGGCGGGCAAGACGGTGATGATCGCCGCCGGCGACACCTTTCGCGCGGCGGCGGTCGAGCAACTCGAGATCTGGGGCCAGCGCGCCGGCGTGCCGGTGATGAAGGCCGAGCAGGGAAGCGACCCCGCCAGCCTCGCCTATGACGCGCTGGCGCGCGCGCAGGCCGAAAGGGCCGACATGCTGCTGATCGACACCGCCGGGCGGCTCCAGAACAAGGGCGATCTGATGGAGGAGCTGGCCAAGATCGTGCGCGTGCTGCGCAAGCGCGACCCCTCCGCGCCGCACAACACCGTGCTGGTGCTCGACGCCACCACCGGGCAGAATGCGCTGAACCAGGTCGAGATCTTCAAGCAGGTGGCCGACGTGACCGGCCTGGTGATGACCAAGCTCGACGGCACCGCCAAGGGCGGCGTGCTGGTGGCGCTGGCCGACCGCTTCGGCCTGCCGATCCACGCCATCGGCGTCGGCGAGCAGATTGACGACCTGGCGCCGTTCGACCCGGAGGAGTTCGCAAAGGCGCTGACCGGGGCGGAGGCGTGACCCGCATCGTCGGCGTCGCGCTGTTGCGCAACGAGGATCGCTTCGTCGCGTGGTCGCTGCTGAACGTGGTGGATTTCTGCGACGCGATCATGGTGCTGGACAACGGCTCGACCGACCGCACCCGCGCCATCGTGGACGCCATCGCCGCGCGCTGGCCGCATGTGGAGGTGCAGACCGTCGCCGACGCCTACGACACCCACCGCTTTGTGGCGCCGCTGGCGGGAAGCGACACATGGGTTCTGGGGGTGGACGGCGACGAGATCTATGACCGCGAGGGGCTGGCGCGGCTGCGCCCGGCGATCCTTGCCGGTGAGCATGACCGCTGGTGGAAGATCCACGGCCACACGCTGCACGCCGTGCGCGCCGACTTCGCCGCCGGCATGGCAGAGGGCTACGCGCCGCCCGCGGCGCGCTCGATCACCAAACTCTACAACTTCCGCGCGATCTCGTCGTGGGAGCAGGGCCGCCATGAGCGGCTGCACGGCAAGAACATGGTTTTCCGCCCCGGCTGGCGCGCCGAGAGCCTGCTGGAGACCTGGCGCGAGGCCGACTGGGACACGACGCCGCTGCGCTGCCTGCACCTGTGCTTCTTTCCGCGCAGCTCACAGCCGGAGGCGGCGGCGGTGGCGCGCAGCAACCCCGCCGAGATCATGAAGCGCCGCCGCCTGCTGCGCCGCCTGCGCGACGCGGTGCTGGGGCCGTTGGCGCCGCAGAAAAACTACAAGAAGATGCACTATCAGGCCGGGCCGCTCTGCGCCGTCTCGCTGGCGGGGTTCGGCGCGCCTGACGACTGGCCCGACATCGACCGCCACGCGCCCAAGGCCCGCGCCCTGCTGGCCGACGGCGTCGATCTCTCGCAAGCCGCCTGAGCAGGAGCGCCGCGCCGATGACCGACCCGGTCAACATCATCTGCATGAAATGGGGCGCGCTCTACGGCCCCGAATACGCCAACCGCCTTTATGCGATGTCGGCGCGGCACATGACGCGGCCGTTCCGCTTCGTCTGCCTGACCGACGACGCGACCGGCCTGCGCCGGGAGATCGAGGCGCTGCCGATCCCCGAGATGCGCATCGACCCGCCCTATCAGATGACGCCCTGGCGCAAGCTGGCGCTCTATGCGCCCGAAATCGGCGATCTGAAGGGGCCGACGCTGTTCATGGACCTCGACGTGGTGGTGACCGGCGGGCTGGATGCGTTCTTCGACCATCCCGGCGCCTATTGCATCATCCTGAACTGGACCCACCCCGATCGCATCGTCGGCAACTCCTCGGTGTTCCGCTTCGAGATCG
>CAZOZE010000235.1:0-15877 GCA_964584215.1 uncultured Rhodobacterales bacterium | reverse complement strand
CCGATCCGGTGGACAAGGCGCTGCGGCTGGACAGCAACGTGATGCTGGTGGACGACCCGGTGAAGCGGGTGGACAACATGACCATGGCCTGGGGCCTTGAGGCGCGGGTGCCGTTTCTCGACCACGACCTTGCGGAACTGGCCGCGCGGATGCCCTCGGCGATCAAGCTGGCGCAGGGCGGCAAGGGCGTGCTGAAAGACGTCGGCCGCGCGATCATCCCGGCTGAGGTGATCGACCGGCCCAAGGGCTATTTCCCGGTGCCGGCGCTGAAATACCTCGACGGGCCGTATCTGGAGATGGCGCGCGACGCGCTGACCAGCGACGCCGCCCGCGCGCGCGGGCTGTTCCGGCGCGGGTGGATCGACACGCTGCTGGCCGCGCCGCGCGATCACATCACGAAATTGCGCGGCTCGATGCTGTGGCAGGCGGCGCTGCTGGAGATGTGGCTTCAGGCGCGGGGGGTGTGACGATGGCCGAACCGCGACGACCGCGCGCCCGCCGCGCGCAGGGCCACCGGCTTGAGCGGATGCGGGCGGAGGGCGCGCCGCCCGCAAGCCCGGACGCCCCGCCCGCCATGATCGACTGCGGCTGGGGGCGGCTGATCTTCGCGCAGACCTTCCCCGACGCCGAGAGCATCGCCGACGCCCTGCGCGCCGAGGCGCCCGACCGGCGCGACATCGCCTTCTATGTCCGCGACCCGCAGGTGACGCTGTCGGCGGCGCCGCAGGAGCTGTTTCTCGACCCCAGCCACGCGCTGCGGCTGGAGCTGGCCACCTATCGCCCGGCGCGCCGCCAGCCGCGCGGCTATCAGGTGCGCAGGCTCTCGACCCGCGCCGACGCCGAGGCGCTGAACGCGATCTACGGCGCGCGCGGCATGGCGCCGGTTCCGCCCGATTTCCTGTGGTCCGGGCGCGACGCCCGCGCGCTGACGGTGCTGGTCGCCGAGGACGACGCGACCGGCGCCATCATCGGCGGCGCCATGGGGGTGGACCACGCCCGCGCCTTCGGCGACCCCGAACACGGCGCCTCGCTCTGGGCGCTGGCGGTGTCTCCGGACGCGGCCCACCCCGGCGTCGGCGAGACGCTGTCGCGCAGGCTGGCCGAACAGGTCAAGGCGCGCGGCGCGGCGTTCATGGACCTGTCGGTGATGCACGACAACGCCGAGGCGCTGAGCCTGTATGAAAAGCTGGGCTTCCGCCGCATCCAGACCTTTGCGATCAAGCGCAAGAACCCGTTCAACGAAAAGCTGTTCATCGGCCCGGCGCCGGAGGAGGGGCTGAACCCCTACGCCCGAATCATCGTCGATGAGGCGCGCCGCCGCGGCATCATGGTCGAGGTGCTCGACGCGGATGGCGGCTTTTTCCGGCTGACCCATGGCGGGCGGTCGATCCGCTGCCGCGAGTCGCTCAGCGACCTGACCTCCGCCGTCGCCATGGCGATCTGCGACGACAAGGCCGTGACGCGGCGGGTGGCGGCGCGGGCGGGCCTGCGGGTTCCGGCGCAGACCGCCGCCGACGACCCCGCCGCGCGCGCCGCCTTTCTGGCCGGGCACGGCGCCGTAGTCGTCAAGCCCGCGCGCGGCGAGCAGGGGCGCGGCGTCGCGGTGGGGCTGACCACGCCCGCAGCGGTCGAGGACGCCGTCGCCCGCGCCCGCGCCCATTGCGACACGGTGATCGTGGAGGAGATGGCGCCGGGCGAAGACCTGCGGCTGGTGGTGATCGGCGGGCGCGTCGTCGCCTGCGCGGTGCGCCGCCCGCCGCGCGTGGTCGGCGACGGGCGCAACAGTCTGCGCGCGCTGATCGAAAAGCAGAGCCGCCGCCGCGCCGCCGCCACCGGCGGCGAGAGCCGCATCCCGCTCGACGCCGAGACCGACCGCTGCCTCGCCGCCGAGGGGCTGACGCTCGACGACACGCCCGAGGCGGGCCGCGAGATCACCGTGCGCAAGACCGCCAACCTGCACACCGGCGGCGCCATCCACGACGTGACCGAGGAGACCCATCCCGCGCTGATCGCGGCGGCGGAGGCGGCGGCGCGCGCCATCGACATCCCCGTGGTCGGCGTCGATCTGATGGTGAAAAGCCCGCGCCTGCCTGACTACGCCTTCATCGAGGCCAACGAGCGGCCCGGCCTCGCCAACCATGAGCCGCAACCCACCGCCGAGCGCTTCATCGACCTGCTGTTCCCCGGCGCCATTCCGCAGGCGGCGCGCGCGGCGCGGGCGCGCAAGGGGCGCGACGCCCGGTCGCAAGGCGCGCAGGAGAACGAGGCATGATCCGGCGCGACATCGACATCGACTATCTTCGCGCCCAGCTTGGCCGCCTGCTGGAGATACCCAGCCCCACCGGCTACACCGATGAGGCGGTGCGCCACGTCTGCGGCGCGCTCGACGAGCTGGGCGTGGGCTATCAGCTCACCCGGCGCGGCGCGATCCGGGCGCGCACGCCGGGCGAGACCGGCCACGGCGCCCGCGCGGTGGTCAGCCACATCGACACGCTGGGCGCGCAGGTGATCCGGCTGAAGGACAACGGGCGGCTGGAGCTTGTCCCCATCGGCAACTGGTCGTCCCGCTTCGCCGAGGGCGCGCGCGCGACGCTGTTCTCGGCGCGCGGCGGCTATCGCGGCACCATCCTGCCGCTGATGGCGTCGGGGCACATCTTCAACGACGCGGTGGACACCCAGCCGACAGGCTGGCCGCATGTCGAGCTGCGCATCGACGCGCTGGCGCGCAACCGCGCCGATCTTGGCCGGCTGCGCGTCGAGGTCGGCGACATCGTGGCGATCGACCCGCAGCCGGAATTTCTCGACAACGGCTTCATCGTCTCGCGCCATCTCGACGACAAGGCGGGCGTGGCGATCATGCTGGCGGCGCTGCGCGCGCTGCGCGGCGCGCCGCCGCCGCCGGTGGACGTGTTCTGGGTGTTCACCATCGCCGAGGAGGTTGGCCACGGCGCCGCCGCCGCGCTGTCGGCGGAGGTCGCCTCGATGGTGGCGGTGGACAACGGCACCAGCGGGCCGGGGCAGAACTCCGACGAATTCGGCGTCACCATCGCCATGGCCGACCAGACCGGGCCGTTCGATTTCCACCTGACGGCGAAACTGGTCAACCTGTGCGAGGCCAACGACATCCGCTTCCAGAAGGACGTGTTCCGCTGCTACCGCTCCGACAGCGCCTCGGCGGTCGAGGCCGGGGCGGACGTGCGCGCCGCGCTGGCGACGTTCGGCGTGGACGCCAGCCACGGCTATGAGCGCATCCACATGCACGCGCTGCGCTCGGTGGCCGAACTGCTGACCGCCTACGCCGCCAGTCCGGTCGAGATCGCGCGCGACGCGGCGCCGATGGCGGGGCTGGCGGGCTTCACCCGGCAGCCGACCGAAGACGCGCCGCAGGCCCTGCGCCCCGACGCGGCGCCGCCCGCGCCGCCGCCCAAGAGCTGAGCCGCCGCACGCCGCGCCGCACCTTCCACCGCAACGCCGCCCGCCCCGGCGACGCGGCCTTTCTGGGCGGGTGAGGATGTCCGGCCCGGTCGCGCGGCCGCTTCCGGACCGAGAGCTTCGACCCGGCGCGCACCCTGCTCGACAGTGCGCAGATCGACGCGCTGAAAACCGGTCTGAAGGCGGCGGAAGCGGTCGGCGTCACCTGGAAATTCGTCCATACGCCCGAACCGATCCAGAATCTCGGCGTCAACACCGCCGACAGCTGGGAGGGTTACAAGGCCGAGCGGACCGCCCTGCTGAAGTTCATCGCCGACAAGGACATCGGCAACGTCGTTTTCGTCGCCGCCGACATCCACGGCGCTTTCGTCAACACGCTCACCTATTCCGATAGCCCGCTCGGCCCGCAAAGCGTGTCGCGCTCGTGCGCTACACGCCCGCCATCAGGATATCCACCGCCCGCGTGATCGACTCGCCCTGGTCGGCGACGCTTCCGGCGCGGCGCAGAGCCGACCGGCGCACGGCCGCGATCAGGCGCGTGGCGAGGATCAGACGGCGGCCGTCGTGCACGATTTCGGGGTTGAGACGCCGCACGGCGGGATAGTCCGGCAAAAGCGGGATCACGACCACGGAAGGATCGGGCGGCAGAAGGTCGCTTTCGACAACGACCATGCAGACGCCCTCGTATTCCGCCACATCGTGGCGGGTCAGCCGCGCCACGACGACCCGCCCGGCGCGGCGATGATGGCGGCCAGCGGATGCCCGTTGCGCTCGTGCCAGTCCGCCTGAGCCGCGAAGGCGGCGGCGTTGTCATCGAGCCACTTCCTGCGCCGGGCGTCGGCGACAGCGCTCATCAGCGCCGCTTCCGCCACTGCGGATACGTTGATCCCGAGTTCCCTGGCACGGTCCAGCGCCTCGGCGTCGAGCGTCAGGGACGTCTTGCGCTTCGTCGCGGCCGCCATGGCGCCATCCTCCCAAACCATACCGTCATAATATACCGCGTTCGAGGGCGGCGCAAGCGCCGTGCGGGGCGCGTGTCAGCCCGGCCTGCGCGGTTCGCGCCGCAGGATATTCAGGCGACCTCTTCGCAGAGGAAATCCGCCAGCAGCGCGTTGAAGATTTCCGGCCTTTCCAGATGCACATTATGGGCGGCGTTCGGGATCACCGCGAGATCGGCGCCGGGTATGCCGCGCCAGAGCGCCTCGGGCTGCGACCAGTCGTAGGACCGATCGCGGCTGCCCCAGACGACCAGCGTGGGGCATCGGACGGCGGCCAGATTGTCGCCGCCATCCCAGCTTTCCCACGCCTGAAGGCTGGCCAGCGCGGCCTGAAGGCTGGCTTGCCGGCCGAGCGCAAGGCACAGGGGGAACCCTGCGGCGCGCTCGCCGTGCAGAAACCAGGTCGCGGCGATGCGTCTCGCCGTGTCGGCGAGCCCCTCCCGCAGCAATCGCACGCGCGATTGCGCGATGGTTTCAAAGCGTCCCGGCAGCACGCCTTTGGGGCCGGTTCCATAGAGCGCCAGCCGGCGTATCCGGCCGGGCGCGAGGCGGACCATCTCCTGCACGACCATGCCGCCCATGGAATGGCCCAGCAGATCGAACGTCTCCACGCCGAGACGGTCCAGAAGCGCCAGCACATCCCGCGCGTGGCCGTCGATGCTGTCGGGCGCCGTCAGCGCCGCGCTGTCGCCAAATCCCGCCAGATCGGGGCAGATGACATCGCGCAGCGGGCCGAACCGCGCGATCTGCTCCGTCCACATCGCCGCGCCGCCGAGATAGCCGTGCACCATGACCAGCGCCGGTCCGGCGCCCGCGCGTCTGAAAGACAAGCCTCGCATGCCGCGTGTCCCCCTTTTCGCGGACCGGCCCGGCGGACGCCCCGACGCGCCCGCGGCTGCGCCTCTGGCGCTACATTCTGCCTTTCCAGGGCACGACACGGCGCTCGACGAAACGCATCAGCAGGTCGAAGGCGAAGGCGATGACGGCGATCACCAGAATGCCCATGATCACGACCGGCGTTTGCAGAAACTGGCTGGCGGAGAGCACCATATAGCCGAGGCCCTTGGTCGCGGCGACCATTTCGGCGGCGACCAGCGTGGTCCAGCCGAAACCGATCCCGATCCGCATGGCCGTCAGGATTTCGGGCATGGCGGAGGGCAGGATGACATGGCGCATCACCTGCCATCGGGTCGCGCCGAAGGAATAGGCCGCGTGGATCTGCTCGATCGCCGCCGACTTGACCCCGGACCGCGCGCCCAGAACGACCGGCGCAAAGACCGACAGGAAAATCAGCAGCACCTTCGAGGTCTCGCCGATGCCGAACCAGATGATCATCATCGGCAGATAGGCCAGCGGCGGGATCGGCCGGTAGAACTCGATCGGCGGGTCGAAGATCCCGCGCATGACCGGGCTCATCCCCATCGCGAGACCAAGCGGCAGGCCGATGGCGCAGGCCAGAAGAAAGGCGCCGAACACCCGCACCGTCGAAATCCAGATATGGTCGAGAAACGGCGTGCCGGTGAAGCCCGTATTCCAGACCGAAACGAATTTGGTCGCGATCGTCATCGGCGACGGCACGAACAGCGGCTTCACCCACCCCATGTAGGTGGTGAGCCACCAGACAAAGAAAAGCACCGCAATCGATCCGGCCGATAGCAGCAGCGTGTCGCCCTGGCCGGGAACGCCGTAGATCTCACCCGGTTTTGTCGGCCGCGCGCGGGCGAGCCGCCCGAAAAAGCCGTCTGTCTTGTTGGGATGAATGGCGTTTTTCTCGGTCATGACGGCCTGTCCCCTGTCATCGCGCGCCGGTCGCCGGAATCTCTGCGGTCGCGACGCGGTGGCGGCGGCTTCAAGCGGCTGCGCTTCACGCGGCCGCTTCCTCATCCGCGAAAATGATCTTCAGCACGTCTTCGCGCACCTGGATGAATTCGGGCGAGGCCTTCACCTCGCGGGCGGTCTGGCCGCCGAGGAACCGCCGCGAGAACGGCAGGTCGAACACATGGGTGATCCGGCCCGGGCGCGGCGACATCACCACCAGCCTGGTGCCCATGAACAGCGCCTCCTCGACGCTGTGGGTGATGAAGAACACCGATTTGTGGGTGTCGTTCCAGATGTTGAGGATCAGCTCCTGCGCCTTCTCCCGCGTCAGCGCGTCCAGCGCGCCGAGCGGTTCGTCCATCAACAGCACGCGCGGATCGCATGTCAGCGCCCGCGCGATGCCGACACGCTGCTGCATCCCGCCCGAGAGCTTGTACACGGGCGCGTTCTGGAAGCCGTCGAGCCCCAGCATTCCGACGAACCTGTTCGCCGTCTCGAGACGCTGCGCCTTGCCGATCCCCTGAAGCCGAAGACCGAAAGCGACGTTGTCCAGAACGCTGAGCCATGGCAGCAGCGCGTGCTTCTGAAACACGACGGCGCGATCCGCGCCGGGGCCGGACACCTGACGGTCGTCCAGCGTCAACCGGCCCGATGTCGGCGAAAGAAACCCGGCGATGAGGTTGAGAAGCGTTGACTTGCCGCACCCCGACGCGCCGAGGGCGACGACGAACTCCTCCTCCCCGATGGTCAGGTCGATGCGGCTCAGCGCCTCGACCGGCGGGCGCCGGTCCGCCGCCGGATAGACGACCGACACGTTCTCGATGTTCAGCGCCATTGCGTCAGCCCCCCCTTGCGCGGGAAAACCCCCGCCCGAAGCCGATGTCCGGGCGGGGAGGGTGCTCACTTCACGGCTTGCGCCGCGATTTCCGTGTTCACGAAGGCGGCATAGTCGTCGGCGACCGTGTCGATGCGGCCCGCCGCCTTCAGGAACTCCGCAGTCGATTTCATGACGTTCGCGGCGTTGCCGAGCCATGTGTCGCCGATCTGATCCGCCAGCGGCACGAAGGTGTAGCCTTTCAGGATTTCCGGGATCTGGTCGGCGCCCGCGCCGGTCACGTCGGCGATCGCCCTGACGCTGGCGTTGTCGGCGGTCCAGGCGGCGGGGTCGGCGAGATAGGCCTGGTTCGCCGCATCCATCGCCTTGGCGAAAGCCACCATCTCATCCTTGTGCCCGGCCGCGAACCCGGCGTTCACGACCCAGGCGTTGAACGTGGGATAGCCCCATGTCGCGACCTTGTCGGCGCCGACGATGCGGGTTCCGGTCTCGAGGATCTGCGTCTGCACCGGCGGCCAGATGAAGGCCGCGTCAACGCCGCCCTGATCCCACGACGCCGCGATCTGATCCGGCGGCATCGACATGATGGTGACGTCGGACTCGGCCAGCCCGGCATGCGACATCGCGCCCATGAGCGAGTAGTGCGCCGTCGAGCCGACGGGCACCGCGACGCGCTTGCCCTTCAGATCCTCAAGCGAGGCGATGCCCGAGCCTTCGTGCGCGATCAGGCTTTCGGATTCGCCGATCGCGTAGGACAGCATGAACATCTGCAGCTCGACGCCCTGACTGGCGGCGATCGCCAGCGGCGAAGAACCGAGCTCGGCCACTTTCACGTCGCCCGAGGCCATCGCGGCGATCACGTCGGTGCCTGAATTGAACACCCGCCATTCGATCGTCCATCCGGTCGCCTTCTCGAAGGCGTCGGTGGCGCGCACCGCGTTCATCGGCGTCGGATCGCTGAACGTCGCGATCACCATCGTTTCGGCGGCGAGCGCCGTGCCGGACAGCGCCAGGGCCGCCGCGCCGGTCAGCATCGTCTTCAGCATCTTGGTCATGTGTTCACCTCCGTTGTCGCGCCGACGAGATTTCGGCCTCGCCTTGTGCAGTGATGAGCGTGGCGCTCACCATTCTGGTTTGAACAGTCCCTTTTTCATCTTGCCTTGGATAGGCCCGGATCGGTTTGGCCAAAAGGCCAAGCAGCTCGGACACGGCTTTTTCTCGACAAACCGCCTCCGAAATAAGCAGAAATACGGCGCAGCCGGGGCATCTGCACAGACGCGCCGCATCACGCCCGCTCCTTCAGGTCCAGCGCCTCGACCGCATCGACGATGTGATCGGCCAGAAGCGCGCAATCCTCCAGATCGAAGGTCAGCGGCAGCCGCATGTCGAACAATCCGGCGAGGATCGCGTCGGTGGTCGGCAGGCTCTGGGCCGCGACGTAGCGCCAGCTTCGGTGACTGGAGGTGAAGGCGACCGGCGCGGCCTCGCCGAACCATTTCACCTCGACCCCGACCCCGGCCAGCCGGGCGATGAACGCTCTGGCGTCGTCGGCGGTTATCCCCGGCAGACGGAACTGGATCGACGAGCCGACATAGCTTTCCGCCTTCGGGCGCCGCGGCAGCCGGATCGTGGCGGCGCGCGCGAGACCCGCCGCCACCAGATCGTGGCGCGCGTTCCACGCCGCGACGTTGCGCGCCAGCGCGCGCAGTTGCGGGCGGAGCAGGGCCGCGCGCAGATTGTCCATCCGCGCCGACATGTTCGGCGTCTCGAGGCGGATGGTCTCATAGACCTCCGGCGACGGCCCGGCGCCGTGCCGCTCGTAGAGCATGTACGACCCCGAAAGGATCGTCGCCCGCGCCATGAACGCGGCGTCATCGGAGGTCAGCAGCCCGCCCTCGCCGGAGTTGATGTGCTTGTAGGTCTGGGTGCTGAAGCACCCCGCCAGACCGAACGCGCCGGCGGGCGCGCCGTTCCAGCGCGCGCCCATGGTGTGCGCGCAGTCCTCGATCACCGTCACGCCCGCATCGGCGGCGATCCGCGTCAGGCGCTCCATGTCGCACAGATGGCCGCGCATGTGCGACAGCAGCAGATGGCGCGCGCCGCTGTCGCGGGCTTTCGCGGCCAGATCGTCAAGATCGATCACCAGGTCCGCCGTGATCTCCACCAGAACCGGCCTGCCGCCGACCGCCGCGATGGCGCCCGGCACCGGCGCCAGCGTGAAGGCGTTGGTCAGCACCGGCGCGCCGGGCGCCACCCCCGCCGCCCGCAGGGCGATCTGCATCGCCTGTCCGCCCGACGCCACCGCCAGACAGAACGCCGCGCCTTGCCAGAGCGCGAATTCGCGCTCGAGCGCCATGGTCTCGCCAACCTCGCCGGGCGGGGCGTTGTAGCGGTGCAGCCGGCCGGAGCGCATCACCGCGACCGCCGCCTCGATACCCTCCTGCGGGATCGGCGGCTGCTGCGTGAAGCTTTTGGCGAAGCGCGCGCGGGCCATCGGGTCAGGCCGCCGCCGTCGCCCGATCGCCTTCGGCGAGAACCGCGTCATAGCCGAACAGCGCCGCCGAGCCGCCGGTGTGCAGAAACACCACGCGCGCGCCCTTGCTGAATTTGCCCGTGCGGCAATAGTCGATGAGGCCCGCCGCGCCCTTGCCCGAGTAGACCGGGTCGAGCAGGATCCCCTCAAGCTGCGCGAACATGCGGATCGCCTCCAGCGTGTCCGCGCGCGGCACGCCATAGCCCGCGCCGACATAGCTGCTGTCGGCCACCACGTCGCCGCGCGCCACCACACCCGGGCAGCCGAGCTTTTCCGCCGTGCGCACGGCGAGCGCAAAGACGTTTTCCTCCTGCTTTTCCCTCGGCGCGCGCACGCCGATCCCGGTAAGCGGGATGCCCGCGTTGATCGCCTTCAGACCGGTGATCAGCCCGGCTTGCGTGCCGGCGGAGCCGGTCGCCGTCACCAGATGGTCGATGACCAGACTGCGGTCGTTGGCCTGCCCGACCAGTTCGAAGGCGCAATTGACATAGCCCAGGGCGCCGGTGGGGTTCGAGCCGCCGCCGGGGATGACATAGACCTTGCGGCCCTCGGCGCGCAGCCGCTCCGCCGCCAGCTCCATCTCCGCCTGCATGTCCATGCCGCCCGCGCGCTTCGACGTGGTCGCGCCGTGCAGATGGTCCAGCAGGACGTTGCCGTTGCCGTTGTAGTTGGGATCGTTCGATCCGGTGCGGTCCTCCAGCAGCAGATGACACGCCATCCCCAGCTTGGCCGCGAAGGCCGCCGTCTGGCGGGCGTGATTGGACTGGGTGGCGCCTTGCGTCATCACCGTGTCCGCGCCCATGGCCACGGCCTCGGCCATCAGGAACTCCAGCTTGCGCGTCTTGTTGCCGCCGGTTGACAGGCCGGTGCAATCATCGCGCTTGATCCAGATTTCCGGTCCGCCCAGTTCTTTCGACAGGCGCCCAAGCTTTTCCAGCGGCGTCGGAAGGTGCGCGAGGTGAATGCGCGGGAATCGAGCGAGATGCATGATCGTTCCTTGTCCAACTTGTGACTTTGGACGGTCACACAGATCGTTTATCCTATCAAATGCGAAATTCTTGAGACATCATGCAAATCTTGCAAGGTGTGAGGCGTCCATGCGGCTTGAGTGGCTGGAGGACATTCTGGCGATCGCGGAAACCGGATCGTTCAGCGGCGCGGCCGAACGGCGGCGGCTGACCCAGTCGGCGTTCTCGCGCCGGATCAGGCAGATCGAGGACCATGTCGGCGTCGAGTTGTTCGACCGCAGCCGCAAGCCGATCCGGCTGCGACCCACGACCCTGGCGCAGGTCGGGCAAATTCAGCAGTTGTCGTCCGGCCTGCGTCGGTTGATCGTCGAGCTGCGGCGGGGCGAGCGCATGGCGAACAACAAGGTGGTGATCGCCTGCCAGCATTCCCTGACGGCGGCGCGGCTTCCCTCGATCCTGAAAGAGCCGCCATTCCAGCGCGACGGCGTCCACGTCCGGCTGCGCTCGGCCAATCTGGACGAATGCTCCGGCCTGTTGCTGTCGCGGCAGGCCGATATGGCGATCGTCTACCGGTTGCCCGATGAGCCGGACGGCTTCAGCGCCGACTACCTCGAGGTCATCGCAATCGGGACCGACCGGCTGATCCCGGTGTTCAGCGCGCCATTGCCGGGTGGGTCGGAAAAATCGCCTGACGGGCGCGACGTCCCCTATGTCGCCTATCCGGCGAACGTGTTTTTCGGCAAGGTGATGGAGCAGCGGATCCTGCCTTTTCTGGACCCGGGCGCGCATTTCATCCCAAGGGTGGAGACCGCGCTCACCCTCGCCGCAGTGGAGATGGCCGCAGCCGGGATCTGCGTCGCCTGGGCGCCGGAATCGCTCGCCCTCGACCGTATCGCGGCGGGTCGGCTGGTCGATCTGTCGCCGGTGCTTCCGTGGTGCGCCTTGCAGGTCAACGCCATGCGCCTGCAGGGGAACGCGAGCCCGGCGGAAGCGGTTTTCTGGTCGCTGCTTCTGACGCTGCACGGCGCTGCGGCCCCGCGCCCCGCAGGGTGAGGCGCGGCGCGCGCGCCGGACGTCATCCCAATGAAGTTTCGATGACCCCCCGCATTTGTCACCGGGGCGTCATTACCCTGTCGCACAACTCGTCTAGACGTCTCCACATCGAGATTCGGGAGACGCCCCTTGCCGCAGCTTGTCAGACAGTCCGGCCTCGCCGTCTGGGCCCAGATCGCCGCCGCCCTGCGCGGCGAGATCGAGCGGAGGCTGGACGAGGGCGACTGGCTGCCCGCCGAGCCGGAGCTGGCGGCGCGCTTTGGCGTCAACCGACACACCCTGCGCCGGGCGGTGGACGAGCTGATCGCCGAGGGCCTGGTCGAGCGGGTGCATGGCCGCGGCACGCGGGTGCTGGCGCGGGGGCTGGTTTACGGGATCGGCCGCGACACGCGCTTCACCGAACGTCTGGCGGCGTCGGGCCGCACGGCGCAGGTGACGCTGCTCGACCGGGCCGAGATCGGCGCCGAGGGCGGGGTCGCGCGGCGGCTGCGGCTGGCCGAAGGCGCGCCCGTGCTGCGGCTGCGCACCCTGCGCGGCGAGGGCGACGCGCCTTGCGCCGTCACGCTGCACTTTCTGACCGGGGTCTCGGCCGAAGCCGCCCGCAGCTATACAGGCGGCTCGCTGACGCGCCATCTGCGTGAGGCGGCGGGCGTCACGCTCGACCGGGTCGAGAGCCTGATCACCACGCGCCTGCCGCTGCCCGAGGACGCGCTGGCGCTCAGGATGCCGCGCACCCAGCCGGTGCTGCGCGTCAAGGGCGTGAACGCCTGCCGCGCATGCGGCGAGGTGCAGGAATATGCGATCAGCCAGTTCCGCGGCGATCGCATCCAGCTTTCGGTGACCGAGCCCGGCTGGGCCGCCGAAGACCCGCCGCCGGACTGAGGTGCGGCTGCAACCCTGACTCCCCAGTCAATCAACGCAAACCCGAAGGAACAACCATGTCGATCCTCAAGACCTTTGTTGCGGCTGCAACCGCAGCCTCCATCTCTATCACCGGCGCCGCCGCGCAACAAGCCGACGGCACGGCCGCCAACCCCTACCGCGTGATGCTGGTGCCCGCCGATGGCGGCACCGAAGACGGCACCAAAGCCGACTTCAAGCCGCTGTTCGACGCGGTGACGCAATCCACCGGCCTGTATTTCGACATCAAGGTGGGTCAGTCCTATGGCAACGTGATCGAGGCGATCTGCGGCGACGTCGTGGAGATCGCCTGGTTCGGCCCGGCCTCCTACCTGCCCGCCAAGCAGCGCGGCTGCGCCGAATTGCTGGCGGTGGACGTGCATCACGGCAACTCGACCTATTTCTCCGGGATCTTCACCGACAGGGACAGCGGCATCGCCACGGTGGCCGACCTGAAGGGCAAGGACGTCGCGTTTGGCGACGCCAATTCGACCTCGTCCTTCGTCTATCCGGTGGCGATGATCGTCTCCGCCGGTCTGGACCCGGTGAACGATCTGGGCGCGATCCGGATGACCGGCAGCCACGCCAACAGCCTCAAGGCGCTGTCCGAAGGTCAGGTGGCCGCCGCCGCCGCGTCGTTCGACAGCTTCGAGAAGGCGATGAACCAGGGCGCGCTGGACCCGGCGAAGTTCATGGCGATCGTCAAGTCCGATCCGATCCCGAACCCGCCGCTGGCGATGTCCACCAAACTGTCGGCCGAGGTGAAGGCCGCGCTGCGCAACGCCTTCAACACCGTGCACGAGGCCGCCGGCGTCAGCCCGGAGATGATCCGCGGTTACGGCGGCAAGCAGGTGGACCGTTACGACGCCTCGATCTCCGAGGACATGATGGCGCCGGCGCTGGTGGTGCTGTCGGGCGTGTCGGGCGATCTGCGCACGGCGATCCTCGCCAAGGCCGCCAACTGATGGCCCGCGCCGCACCGGCGCGCAGCGGGGGGGAGGCGCGTCCGCACCTCTCCTTCGCCCGTCTCGTCCGGCGGTTTCCGGACGGGGTGCGCGCGCTCGACGACGTCAGCTTCGACGTGCCAAACGGGGAATTCTGCGTGGTGCTGGGCCGGTCGGGCTCGGGCAAGACCACGCTCCTGCGCAGCGTCAACGGCCTGACCGAACTCGACGGCGGCACGGTGCGGCTGGGCGAAACGGCGATGTCGCGCAGCACGCTGCGCGACATCCGGCGCAGGGTCGCGATGGTGCATCAGTCCTTCGATCTGGTCGAGCGCGCCAGCGTCGCCGCGAACGTGCTGTCGGGCGGGGTCGCCGAGGCGCCCGCCTGGCGCGTGATGCTGGGCTGGTATCCCGCAGACCTGCGCGCCCGCGCCTGCGGCGTGCTGCACCGCGTCGGGCTCGACGAGATTCACCTGCCGCGCCGGGCCTCGGCGCTGTCGGGCGGCCAGCAACAGCGGGTGGGCATCGCGCGGGCGCTGCTGCTCGACCCCGAGGTGATCCTCGCCGATGAGCCCGTCGCCAGCCTCGACCCCGCGATCAGCCGCGAGATCCTGACGCTGTTGCGCGATGTGGCGCGCGAGCGCGGCGCCACCGTGCTGTGCAGCCTGCACCAGACCGACCTCGCCCGCGACTTCGCCGACCGCATCGTGGGGATGCGCCACGGCCGCGTGGTGTTCGACGGCCCGCCCGCCCGCTTCGACGCCGCCGCCGAGGCCGCGCTCTACGGGTCCGCCGACACGCAGGCCCGCCCGGCGCCCCGCCTGATCGAGGACCGCATCTATGCCTGACCGCCGCACGAACGAAGGCCCCGCGATGGCGGCGCGCGCGCCCGGGGAATGGCGCCTGCCCGCGCCCTATGGCTGGCGCGCCGCGCTGGCGGCGTTGCTGATCGGTCTGGCGCTGATCTGGTCGGCGCAGCGGGTCGAGATCGACCGGATGCTGCGCCTCACTGGCGAGGCGGCGCTGGCGCAGGTGGGATTGCAGGAGGAAAGCCAGGTCGGCCGGGGTCTGGGGCGCATGTTCGGCGCGCTGTTTCCCTTCGCGATCGAGGACCGGCAGGAGGTCGCCCGGCTGCCCGGTCTCGATCGCGACGCCCTGCCGCGCTTCACCCGCATCGAGGCGATCGAGACCACCCGCTACGAGATGAACAGCGACACGCTGCAGGCCGAGCCGGTGGTGGAGCGCAAGGAATATCTCGTCCACCCGTTCGGCTATCTGCTCAAGGTGCTCGACAAGATGGTGGAGACCTTCGAGATCGCCGTCTGGGCGACGATCATCGCGGTGATCCTGTCGGTTCCGCTGGCGATCCTAGGCGCGCGCAACTACACGCCGCACCCTGCGCTCTATGCGGCGTCGCGCTCTCTGGTCAGCTTCCTGCGCTCGATGCCGGAGCTGATCATCGCGATGTTTCTGGTGCTGGGCTACGGCTTCGGCTCCATCGCCGGCTATCTGGCGCTGGGGCTGCACGGCGCGGGGTTCCTCGGCAAGTTCTACGCCGAGGACATCGAGTCCGCCGACCGCAAGCCGCAGGAGGCGCTGACCGCGCTGGGGGCGGGCAAGCTGCGCGTGCTGCGCGCCGCCGTGCTGCCGCAGGTGGCGCCGGCCTATGTCGCCTATACGCTCTACATCCTCGACCGCAACGTGCGCATGGCCGCCGTGATCGGCCTCGTCGGCGCGGGCGGCATCGGACAGGAGCTGAAGGGGCGCTACGACCTGTTCGAATACGGCCATGTCGGCACCATCCTGCTGGCGATCTTTCTCACCGTCTTCGCGCTGGATCAGGTGTCGGCGCGGCTGCGCGCACGGTTGATCGGATGAGGCGCGCAGCATGAGACCGCCAAGAGAGGATTGGGCCTGCGCGCTGGCCGCCGCCGACGCCGCCGCCGTCGCCGCGCTGGCCGACCGCATCCGGGCGCGCGCGACCGTCGCGCCGCTGGCGCCGCCGCGCGAGGGGTTGATGCTGATGCGGATGCGCGAGTCGGTGGCGGGCGGCCTGTTCCATCCGGGCGAGATTCCGATGGCGCGCGCGCATCTGCGCCTGACCGCGCCGGAGGGCGCGGCCGAGGGCGGCGCGGCGCTGATGAGCGACGATCTGGCGCTGGTCACGCGGCTGGCGATCCTCGACGCGGCGCTGGCCGCCGGGCTGCCGGAGGCGCCGGAGATCGAGGCGCTGATCGCGCAAGGCATGGCGGCGCGGGCCGGGATCGCGGCGCGCCGGGCGCTGGCGCTCGAGCGCACGCGGGTCGATTTCCAGCTTCTGTCCGAGGAAGACCGATGAGCGTGCTCGACCTGCCCCGCCTGTGGCGCCCGGAGACGCATCAGGCGCTGTTCCGCCG
>CAZOZE010000234.1:0-4261 GCA_964584215.1 uncultured Rhodobacterales bacterium | reverse complement strand
CCCGCGCCCAGCCATGTGTCGGCGCAGGCGGCGGCGAAGCGGGCGCGCCAGTCCTGCTCCGCCAGCGCGGCGGCGGCGTGGGCGGCCTCGGCGGCGGCGCGGTCGCGCAGCAGCGCGGCGTGGGCTGCGCGGGCGCGCGCGGCCTCGCGCGCCGTCTCGACGGCGGCGCGGGCGTCGCGCAGCAGCCGCGCCACCGGCGCCGAAGCGTCGGCGGCGGCGTCGGCGGCGCCCAGCGCCGCGACAAGCCGCGCGCGGGCGGCGTCGCGCGCGCCGGTCGCCGCCGCAAGCGCGCCGCGCGCGGCGCGCAGGGCGTCCGCCTGCGTCAGCGCGGTTGCGCGGGCGGCGAGCCAGTCGCGCAACCGGAACGGCGTCGGCGCGGGCGGCGCGAAGGGCGCCAAAGCGGCGCAGGCGGCGGCGATCTCGGCGGCCAGCGCGTCGCGCGCCCCGGTCGCGCGGGTCAGCGCGGCGGCGGCGGCGTCGCGGTCGGCGCTGGCGCGGGCCTCGGCCTCCGCCAGTTCGGCCAGCCGCGCGCGGGCGTCGGCGGCGCCGAGACGGGCCTCGGCGGCGGCGTCGTCGCGGCGCAGCGCGCCCTCGAAGGCGTCGGCGCTGGCGGCGTCGAGCGCAGCGCGGTGCGCGGCCCAGAGGGTTTCGCGCGCCGCGCGCAGGGCGGCGACATCGTCCAGCCCCAGCGCGGCGCCACTGTCGCGCAGCGCGGCGCGCGCGGCGGCGAGGCGGGCGCATTCGGCCTCGCGCTCGGCCAGCGTCTCGGCGCGGCGGGCGCGCTCGGCCTCGGCCTGCGGCGCCGCCAGCGTCCAGCGCGCCACGTCCTCGGCGGCGGGCGGCGACAGGCGGGCGAGCGCCTCTGCGGCCTCCGACCCAAGATTCAGCGCGGCGAGACTGTCGGCCAGCGCCTGCGCGCAAGCCGCCGCCGTCGCCTGCGCCCGCGCAACATTGGCGTCGGCGTCGGCCTCGCCGATCTCCTCGACCAGCGCGGCCAGCGTGGCGACCGCTTCGGGCGCCGTCGCGGGCGGCGGCGCGGCGGCCTGCGCCAGCCGCTCCGCCGCCTGCGCCAGCGTCGCCGTCGCCGCCTCCAGCCGCGCCGCGACGCCGGAGCGTTCCTCGCTCAGCGCGCGCAGGGCGCCGGTCGCCTTCGGCCCCAGCACAAGGCGGGCCGGGTCGGTCGTCTCGGGCTGGCCCAGCCGCGCCAGCAGCGCGGCCAGCGCGCGCCCGGCGTCGGCCAGCTCCTCGCGCCGTTTCGGCAGGTCCTCGGCGGCGGTGGCGTCGCGGGCGCGCAGCGTGTCGAGCGCGGCCAGCCGGTCGGCCAGCGCCAGCGCCGCCGCGTCGGGCGTGATCGCGTCACGCGCGGCGCTCAGCCGCGCGATGTCGGCCTCCAGCGTCTCAAGCCGCGTGGCGAGCGCAGTGGCGTCGGTGGCGAGCCGCGCGAAGGTTTCGCGCCACCCCGGCGGCGGCGCGAAGGCGGGCAGGCCGTCGCGCTCGGCGCGCAGGGCGCGCAAGCCCGGCAGGCGGCGCAGCGCGGCCAGCCGCGCCTCCAGCGTGCGCGCGCTTGCGTCGGCGTCGCGGCGCGCGCCCTGCGCCTCGGCCAGCCGCGCCGCCGCCGCGTCGCGCGCCGTCACGCGGCGGGCGTAGTCGTCGGCGCGCACGTCCAGCGCCTCGGCCTCAAGGCGCAGCGCGTCGAGCTCGGCCTTCATCTCCGCCAGCCGGGTTTTTTGCCTGCGTTTTTTGTGAAAGGCGTCAGCCTCGTCGCGCAGCCGGTCGAGCGCGGCGCCCATCTGCGACAGCCCCGCCGTGGCCGAGAACAGCAGCGCGCCCAGCTCCCCCCGGCTGGCGAGGATGCTGTCGCCGCCCTCCTCCAGCGTCGCGTCGTCGAGCGAGAACATCATCCGGTGCGCCGCGCGGTCGATGCCCGCCAGATCGGCGGCGAACAGCGCGTCGTCGAGCGGGCGGTCGTCCGGTCCGCGCAGCGTGTCGCGAACCCCCTTGACGCGCGCCACCCGCCGCGCGCCGCCAGCCAGCGTCACCGTCGCGCCGACGCGCATCGCGTCATAAGGGTGCAGAAAGGCGTAGCGGCTGCGCGGCTCGATCCCGTAGAGCAGGTCGAGCCACGCCGCCATGGCGGTCGATTTACCGGCCTCGTTGGCGCCGAAAACGATATGCAGGTCGGGGCCGTCAACGGGCGCCGGGCCGAAGTCGAGCGCATGATCGGTGAAGCGGCCATAGCGGGTGAGGTCGAGCCGGTCGAGGCGCATCAGGCGTCCTCCCCATCGTCGTCCTGCGTCGTCTCGTCGCGCAGGCGCGCCAGCGCCTCCGCCGCGCCCTCGCGCGCCAGCGCGGCGACCGCCGCGGCGAAGGCGGCCTCGTCGGCGCCCAGCATCCCGCGCAACTCGCGCGGCAGGGCCGCGCACAGCGCCCCGGCGATCTCGCCCGCCTCAAGCGCGGCGGCTGGCGAGGGCAGGATCTCGCGCTCGATCAGGCGGCGCAGCTCCTCAAAGCCCGCATCCGGCGCAGCGGCGGCGGCCGGCGGCGCGGCGTCGGCCTCGACGCTCTCGATCCAGACCCCGCCCAGCGCGTCGCCATGGCTGCGCGCCTCCTCAAGCAAAAGATCGGCGTCGCGCCTGATCCGCCAGGCCAGCGGCGTGGCGCCGGTGACGCGCAGCCGCGCCACCAGATGCGCGGCCGCGCACCCGGCGCGCGCCTGCGCCAGCGCCTCGCCCAGCGCCGCCGCCAGCGCGCGCCAGTCCGCCGCGCCGCCTGCGTCAACCTCCAGCCGCGCGAACTGCGCCAGCGCGGTGGGGCGAAAGTCGAGCGTCAGCGCGCCGTCGTCGGCCACCGTGACCAGCGTCACGCCCTTCGGCCCGGCCTCGTTGACGTCCCGCCCCTGCGGCATCCCCGCCATCACCACCGCGCAGGCGCCTTCCCAGACGCTGCGGGCGTGGATGTGGCCGAGCGCCCAATAGCGAAAGCCGCTGGCCTGCAGATCGCTCAGCGCGCAGGGCGCGTAAGGATCATGGCCGGGGGCGCCGTTGAGGCTGGTGTGCATCAGCCCGATGTTGACCGCGCCCGCCACCGGCGCGCGGTATTTCGGCAGCAGGCTCTCGGGCGCCTGGGGCTGCGCGAAGCTGACGCCGTGGATCGCCACCGGCGGGCCGCTTCCCGGCGCGATCTCGACGACGCCGGCGCGGGCGCCGAACACCGTCACGCTCTCGGGCAGCACCAGTTCGCGGGTGACCCGCGACAGCGCGTCGTGGTTGCCGCGGATGATGAAGGTGCGCGCGCCCGCGCCATGCAGCCGCCCCAGCTCATCGGCGAGAAAGCGCGCGGTCTTCATCGACGTCTGCGCGCCATCATAGAGGTCGCCCGCGATCAGCAGCGCGTCGGCGTTCTCGGCGAGGCACAGGTCGATGATCGCCGTAAACGCGGCGCGGGTCGCCGCGCCGACCATCTCCGCCAGCGCCGGGTCGCGCAACGCCAGCGAGCGCAGCGGCGAATCGAGGTGCAAATCGGCGGCGTGGACGAAGCGGAACGGCATCGGGCGCGCGCCTCCTCATGGGCGATGCGCCCTGTATCACATCAAACAGCGGTAATTACAAGATATAAATGATCTTGCAGAAGCATCAGTGTCTTGCGGCGCAACGGGCGCCAGGGCGCTTCACCCCTTACGCACCAGCGCCTCATAGCCGCTCACCATGTCGCGGGTCATCTGGCCGACCTCGAAGCGATACGGCCCGATCTCGGCGACCGGCGTCACCTCGGCGGCGGTGCCGGTCAGGAAGCACTGCTGAAAACCCTCCATCTCGCCGGGCTCGATATGGCGCTCGATCACTTCGACGCCGCGCTCGCGCAGCATCGCGATCACGGTCTGGCGGGTGAGGCCGTTCAGGAAGCAGTCGGGCAGCGGCGTGTGGATCGCGCCGTCCTGCACGAAGAACACGTTGGCGCCGGTCGCCTCGGCGACATGGCCGCGATAATCCATCATGATCGCGTCGGAGCAGCCCTTGGCCTCCGCCGCGTGCTTGGACAGCGTGCAGATCATGTAGAGCCCCGCCGCCTTGGCGGTGCAGGGGATGGTCTCGGGGCTGGGCCGTTTCCACGTCGCGATGTCGAGCTTGGCGCCCTTCAGCTTGGCGTCGCCGTAATACGCCCCCCACTCCCACGCCGCGACCGCGAGGTGGATGGTGTTGTTCTGCGCCGACACCCCCATCTGCTCCGACCCGCGCCACGCCACCGGGCGGATATAGGCGTC
>CAZOZE010000233.1:0-4047 GCA_964584215.1 uncultured Rhodobacterales bacterium | reverse complement strand
CTCCACCGTCTCGTCGAACTTGGTCTTCGAGGCGCCCTTGATGAAGTCGAGCGCCGACTCCAGCGTCAGAACGCCCTCGGGACGGGCTTCGCGCGCCGTCCGGATCCGCTTACCCTGCCGCGCCATCAGCCCTTCACCTCGATGCCCATCGACTTCGCCGAGCCGAGAATGATCTTGATCGCCGCGTCCACGTCGTTGGCGTTGAGATCGGCCATCTTCGCCTCGGCGATCTCGCGCACCTGCTTGCGGGTGATCGCGCCCGCCACGGCCTTGCCCGGCGTCTTGCCGCCGGATTTCAGCCCCGCCGCCTTCTTGATGAAATACGACGCCGGCGGCGCCTTCATCTCGAAGGTGAACGACTTGTCGGCGTAATAGGTGATGACGACCGGCGTCGGGGCGCCCGCCTCCATCTCCTGCGTCTTGGCGTTGAACTCCTTGCAGAAGCCCATGATGTTGATGCCGCGCTGGCCCAGCGCCGGGCCGATGGGCGGCGAGGGGTTCGCCTTGCCCGCGGGCACCTGCAGCTTGAGCTGGCCGATAACCTTCTTGGCCATCCGTTTTCTCTCTTCAACCTGCCCGACGGACGCTTCCGCGCGGGCGTTTCAAGGCCGTGGTCCGGGCCGGACGGCGCGCCGCCCCTCCCTCCCACGTTCGCGACGCGTCAGACCGCCTTAGAGACCTGCGCGTATTCCAGTTCGACCGGCGTGGCGCGCCCGAAGATCGACACCGCCACCTTGAGGCGGGCGTTCTCTTCGTCGATGTCCTCGACCTGGCCGGAGAAGCTTTCGAACGGGCCGTCTGTGACGCGCACCGTCTCGCCGATCTGGAAGCTGATCTGCGGGCGCGGCTTGTCCGCCGCGTCGCTGACCTGCCCGATGATGCGCTCGACCTCCGAGTCGCGCAGCGGCATCGGCTTGCCCTGCGGGCCGAGGAAGCCGATCACGCGGTTGGTGTTGGTGATCAGATGCTGCACCTCGGCGGTCATGTCGGCCCTGATCAGCACATAACCGGGCATGAAGCGGCGCTCGGTGTGGACCTTCTGGCCGCGCCGCACCTCGACGACCTCTTCGGTCGGCACCAGCATGTCCTCGATCATCTCGTCGAGGCCGTTCTGGCGCGCGCCTTCGCGAATCGCCTCGGCGACTTTCTTCTCGAAGTTCGAGAGCACGCTCACCGTGTACCAGCGCATCGCCATGCCGTCCGTCGCCCCGCTCGCACCGGCTGCGGTCGCCCGCCGGCTTTCAGAATAAAACGTCGCGGGCGCGCGACGCGAATCGTCGCCCGCCCGAGTTTGTGCGAGCGCGTTGCCTAAGCCCCGGCGCCCGGCGCGTCAAGAGCGCGCAGCCCTCAGAAGCTGGTGGTCAGCGCCAGATCCACGCCCAGCGCCAGAAGCTGGTCGACCAGAAAGAAGAACAGCGCCGCCACGGTGGCCATCACGAACACCATCAGCGTGGTCAGGCCGGTCTCGCGCCGGTTCGGCCACACCACCTTGCGGGCCTCGGCGCGCACCTGCTGCACGAACTGCGCTGGGTTCACTCTGGCCATGGCGTCACCGACTCTCCCGTGTCTGTCGCGCTGGCAGGGGCGATAGGATTCGAACCTACGACCCTCGGTTTTGGAGACCGATGCTCTACCAACTGAGCTACACCCCTAGGCGCGACGTTGCGCATATACGGCCATGGCGGGGCGCAGGGCAAGGGGGGCGGTCACTGCGACGCGCGCCCGCCGTCCGCAAGCCACTCCAGCGCCCCCGCCCCCGCCGCGCGCCCGGTGGCGATGCAGGCCTGCAGCAGATAGCCGCCGGTCGGCGCCGACCAGTCCAACATCTCGCCCGCCGCGAACACGCCGGGGCGCGCGCGCAGCATGAAGCGGTCGTCCAGCGCCTCAAGCTTCAGCCCCCCGGCGGTCGAGATCGCCCGCGCCATCCCCGCCGTCCCGCACAGGCGCAGCGGCAGCGCCTTGAGATGCGCCGCCAGCGCCTGCGGCGCGCGCGGCAAGGCGCCGTCCGCCGTCTCGCGCGCCAGCGCGGCGCCGGACGGCGAGACGCCCGCGCGGCGCAGGCGGTTGGCCAGCGACAGACCGGGCCGCCCCGCCGCGAGCCGCGCCGCCAGCCGCTCGGCGCTCAGATCGGGCTTGAGGTCGATCATCAGCGTCGCCGCGCCTTGCGCCAGCGCGGCGCTGAGCGCGCCCGACAGCGCATAGATCGCGCCGCCCTCGATCCCGCGCGCGGTGATCGTCGCCTCGCCCTTCAGGCGGTCGGACCCGAACGCCGCGCCCTTGAGCGGCGCGCCCGCCCAGCGCGCGGCGAACTCCGGCGACCAGTCCGCAAGAAAACCGCAGTTGTCCGGGGCCAGCGGCGTGACCGGCCCGATCAGCTGCGCCCAGGCGCCGTCCGACCCCAGACGCGGCCAGCTTGCGCCGCCGCAGGCCAGCACCACCGCATCCGCCGTCAGCCGGTTGGGCCCCTCCGGCCCCTCAAGCACCAGCGCGGCGCCGTCCCAGCCGGTCCAGCGCGTGCGCAGGCGGACCTGCGCGCCAAGCCCCTCAAGCCGCGCCAGCCACGCGCGCAGCAGCGGCGACGCCTTCATCGCGCGCGGAAACACCCGCCCGGACGAGCCTGTGAAGGTCTCCACCCCAAGCCCCGCCGCCCAGTCGCGCAGCGCGCCCGCGTCGAAGGCCCGGATCGCGGCCTCCAGCCGCCCCCGCGCCGGGCCATAGCGCGCCAGCATCCGCTCCAGCGGCTCGACGTGGGTCAGGTTCAGCCCGCCGCGCCCGGCCATCAGGAACTTGCGCCCCAGGCTCGGCATCCGGTCGATCACCGTCACGGCGACGCCGCCCGACGCCAGCGCCTCGGCCGCCGCCAGCCCCGCCGGGCCGCCGCCGATCACCACTGCTGTCCGATCACCCCGCATGGGCGGCAGCGATGCGTCGCGGCGCGGCCCGCGTCAAGCGCAGCCTCCGGCCCGTGAGGGCGCGAACCTTGCAACCCGGCTGATTCTAAAGGAACGTTGTTGTGCAATCCCCGCAACCGACGCGATCTTGCCGCGCGGGGCGGGACAAGATCCGGGAGGGGCTGAGAATGGCTTTTTCCTTGTCCAAGAGATCACGCGACAGGCTGGTGGGCGTGCATCCCGATCTGCGCAAGGTCGTCGAGCGCGCGATCCAGCTCACGCCGCAGGATTTCGGCGTGAGCGAAGGGGTGCGCAGCGTGGCCCGGCAGGCGCAGCTTGTGGCGCAGGGCGCCTCGCAGACCATGAACTCGCGGCATATCACCGGGCATGCGGTCGATCTGTTCGCGGTGGAGCGCGGCAAGGTGGTCTGGGACTGGCCGCGCTACATGCTGATCGCCGACGCGATGAAGGCCGCAGCGGGCGAATTCGGCGTCTCGCTGCGCTGGGGCGGCGCCTGGAACGTCGAGAACCTTGCGGCCTTCGACGGCTCCAGCGAGGACGCGATGGCCGACTATGTCGCTGCGCGCAAGGCGCAGGGGCGGCGGCCGTTTCTCGACGGCCCCCACTTCGAACTGCCCGCGTCGCTGTATGGGACCGAGAATCCCGCGCTCGGCGAGCGGGAGGCGTGACGGCGGAGACGCGCTCCGCCGTCAGCGTTCGGGATCAGGCGTCGGCGCCGGCCTTGATCTCCTCGCCGGTGGTCTGATCGACCGCCTTCATCGAGAGCTTGGTCTTGCCGCGATCGTCGAAGCCGACCAGCTTGACCTTCACCTCCTGGCCTTCCTTGACGACATCCTTGGGGTTGATGCCGCGCTCGTTCGACATCTGGCTGACGTGCACCAGACCGTCGCGCTTGCCGAAGAAGTTCACGAAGGCGCCAAACTCCATGATCTTGACCACCTTGCCGGTGTAGATCTTGCCGATCTCCGGCTCGGCGGCGATCGACATGATCAGGTCGCGCGCCTTCTCGATCGCCTTGGGGTCGCTGGAGGCGATCTTGATCACGCCGTCGTCGCCGATATCGACCTTGGCGCCCGACTCCTCGACGATCGAGCGGATCACCTTGCCGCCAGTGCCGATCACTTCGCGGATCTTG
>CAZOZE010000232.1:0-16574 GCA_964584215.1 uncultured Rhodobacterales bacterium | reverse complement strand
GCTGGCCAGTGCCACCGCGTGGCCGATGGTGGCGTTGTTGAGCGCGAAGGTTGAGGTGCGCGCCACGGCACCGGGCATGTTGGCGACGCAGTAATGCACGATCCCGTCCACGACGAAGGTCGGCGCCGCGTGGGTGGTGGGGCGCGAGGTCTCGAAACAGCCGCCCTGGTCGATGGCGACATCCACCAGCACCGCGCCGGGCCGCATGGTGGCCAGCATCGCGCGGCTGACCAGCTTCGGCGCCGCCGCGCCGGGGACCAGCACCGCGCCGATCACCAAGTCGGCCCGCGCCACGCTGTCGGCGAGATTGGCGCGGTTGGCGTAGAGCGTGCGCGCCGCCGCGCCGAAATGCGTCGAGAGCCGCTCCAGAACCTCCGGGCTGCGGTCGAGAACGGTCACGTCGGCGCCAAGCCCCACCGCCATCTGCGCCGCGTTGAACCCGACCACGCCGCCGCCGATCACGCAGACCGCGCCCGGCGCCACCCCCGGCACGCCGCCCAGCAGCACGCCGCGCCCGCCGTGCGCCTTCTCCAGCGCGCTCGCGCCCGCCTGCACCGCCATGCGCCCGGCCACCTGGCTCATCGGCCTGAGCAGCGGCAGGCCGCCTGCGGCGCCGGTCACGGTCTCGTAGGCGATGCAAACCGCGCCCGAGGCCATCAGGTCGCGGGTCTGCGCCGGGTCGGGCGCAAGGTGGAGATAGGTGAACAGGACCTGGCCGGGGCGCAGCATCGCGCGCTCGGCGGCCTGCGGCTCCTTCACCTTCACGATCATCTCGGCCTGCGCGAAAACCGCCGCCGCGTCGGCGGCGATGGCCGCGCCCGCCGCCGCATAGGCCGCGTCGTCGGCGCCGATCCCGGCGCCTGCGCCGGTCTCGATCAGCACGTCGTGGCCATGCGCGACCAGTTCGGCCGCGCTCTCCGGCGTCAGCCCGACGCGAAACTCGTTGTTCTTGATCTCTTTCGGACACCCGACGCGCATCGCGACGCTCTCCCTTGCGACATCCTGTCCGCGAAGGCTCTCACGCGCGGCGCGCCTGCGCCATGCCGCGCCCGGTCACATCCCGGCGCCGCCCACGGTCAGCCCGTCGATCAGCAGCGTCGGCTGGCCGACGCCCACCGGCACGCCCTGACCGTTCTTGCCGCAGGTGCCGATGCCGGGGTCCATCGCCATGTCGTCGCCGATCATGCGCACGCGGCGCAGCGCGGTGGGGCCGTCGCCGATCAGCGTGGCGCCCTTCACCGGACGGCCGATCTCGCCGTTCTTCACCCGATAGGCCTCGGTGCAGCTGAACACGAACTTGCCGTTGGTGATGTCCACCTGTCCGCCGCCGAAATTGACCGCATAGATGCCGTCCTTCACCGCCTTGACCACGTCCGCCGGGTCGGCCTCGCCGCCCAGCATGATGGTGTTGGTCATGCGCGGCATCGGAATGTGGGCGTAGCTCTGGCGCCGCCCGTTGCCGGTGGGGCTGACGCCCATCAGCCGGGCGTTCTGGCGGTCCTGCATGTAGCCGGTCAGGATGCCGTCCTCGATCAGCGTGGTGCGGCTGGTCGGCGTGCCCTCGTCGTCGAAACTCAAGGACCCGCGCCGGTCGGGGATCGTGCCGTCATCGACCACGGTCACGCCCTTCGCCGCCACCTGTTGGCCCATCAACCCGCTGAAGGCGCTGGTCTTCTTGCGGTTGAAATCGCCCTCCAGCCCGTGGCCGATCGCCTCGTGCAGCAGGATGCCGGGCCAGCCGGCGCCCAGCGCCACCTCCATCACCCCCGCCGGCGCGTCCTCGGCCTCGAGGTTGACCAGCGCGACGCGCAGCGCCTCCTCCGCGCCCTTGCGCCACGCCTCGGGCGCGATCAGACCGTCATAGCCGGTGCGCCCGCCCGCGCCCCACGAGCCGGTCTCGCGCCGCCCGTCCTTCTCGACGATCACCGAGATGTTGAGCCGCACCAGCGGGCGCGCCTCGGCCAGCCGCAAGCCCTCGGGGCGCAGGATCTCGATCTCCTGCACCCCGCCCGACAGGCTGACGGAGACCTGCGCCACGCGCGGATCACGGGCGCGCAGCCAGTCGTCGATCTCGCGCAGCAAGGCCGCCTTCGTCGCGAAGGACGGCCCCTCCAGCGGGTCGATCTCATGATACAGGCGGCGGTTGGTGGGCGCGGGCGGCGCCGCCAGAACCCCGCCGCCGCCCTGCGCGGCGAGGCGGCAGGTCTCGGCGGCGCGGCGCAGCGCGGCCTCGGTCATCTCGGTGGAATGGGCGTAGCCCGCCGTCGGCCCGGCCACCGCGCGCAGGCCGAATCCCTCGCTCGCGTCATAGGAGGCGGCCTTGAGTCTGCCGTCGTCGAAGCTGAGCGATTCCGAGCGGCTGCGCTCCAGAAACAGCTCGCCGTCGTCGGCGCCGTCCACGGCACCGCGCAATATCGCCAGCGCCGCCCCTTCGTCGAAGGCGGTCTCGAACGGGCGGAACCTGTTGGCGGCGCTGATCATTCTGGGAAAACTCCGGGCGTTTGCGGGCGCGTCTCGCGGCGTCATGCCGCAATGTGGTGTCTTGGCGCGCGGATCGCGATAGTATTCATCGCACAAAGCAAGATAGGAGTTCTGGGCGCCGCTGGAAAGCGGCGCGCAGGCCAGCGAGGCGGGAATGAAGAATATGCTCAAGGCGATCACCGGCGCGATCACCGGCGCGATCAGCGCCGCCACCATCGGCGGCGCGGTATGGCTGGCGACGACGGTCGCCGCGGCGGCGCAGAATGTCGGGATGCCGCGCCCGGCGCAGACCGGCCTTCAGGCCCCGATGACGGAACTCGCGCGCGATCAGCGGGCGATGGACAACCTGCTGCTGTGGATCACCGGCGCCATCGTGCTGTTGGTCACCGTGCTGCTCGCCTATGTGGCGTTTCGCTTCAACGCCAAGCGCAATCCGACGCCCGCGCGCTTCACCCACAACTCCACCATCGAGGTGATCTGGACCGCCGTGCCGGTGATGATCCTCGTGGCGATCGCGTTTCCGTCGCTGAACCTGCTCTACAAGCAGCTCACCATCCCCGAGGCGGACGTGACCATCAAGGCCACCGGCAACCAGTGGTACTGGTCCTACGAATACCCCGACTACGAGATCGAATTCGACTCGATCATGGTGGCGGGCGACTATGCCGACTGGGACGCGGTGATGGCGTCGGACAGCGGCCGCGCCGAGGTTGAGGAATATGGCGTCACGCGCGAGACATGGCGGCTGGGCGCCGACGCCTCGATGGTGGTGCCGGTGGGCGCGGTGATCCGCGTGCAGGCCGCCGCCTCCGACGTGATCCACGCCTGGACGGTGCCGAGCTTCGGCGTGAAGATGGACGCGATCCCGGGGCGGCTGAACGAGATGTGGTTCGAGGCCGACGCGGAGGGCGTCTACTACGGCCAGTGCTCGGTGCTGTGCGGCGTGAAGCACGCCTACATGCCGATCCAGGTCAGGGTGGTCTCGCGTGAGGCGTTCGACGCCTGGGTTGAGGAAACCCGCGTCGCGCAGGGTCTGCCGCCGCAGACGGTGCGGCTGGCGCAGGCCGCGCAATGAGCATGACGACCGCATCGGCGGCGCCGCCGGCGCCGGAGGCCGAGCTGCGCGACTGGTGGCGGCTGCTCAAGCCGCGCGTGATGTCGCTGGTGATCTTCACCGCCTTCGTCGGGCTGATCGCCGCGCCGGGAGCGGCGCACCCGGTGGTGGCGCTGGCGGCGGTGCTGTGCATCGCCATCGGCGCCGGGGCCTCGGGCGCGCTGAACCAGTGGTATGACGCCGACATCGACGTGCAGATGAAGCGCACGCGGGCGCGCCCGGTGCCGTCGGGGCGGGTCGCGCCGGGCGAGGCGCTGGGGTTTGGCGTCGGGCTGTCGCTGATGTCGGTGGCGATGCTGAGCGTGATCGGCAACTTTCTCGCCGCCGGGCTGCTGGCGTTCACCATCTTCTTCTACGCGGTGATCTACACCATGTGGCTGAAGCGCGCGACGCCGCAGAACATCGTGATCGGCGGCGCGGCGGGCGCTTTTCCGCCGATGATCGGCTGGGCGGCGGCCACCGGGACCGTGTCGCCCGAATCGGTGCTGATGTTTCTGGTGATCTTCCTGTGGACGCCGCCGCATTTCTGGGCGCTGGCGCTGTTCGCGCACGAAGACTATCGCGCCGCAGGCGTGCCGATGATGCCGGTGGTGCGCGGCGAGCGGACGACGCGGCGGCAGGTGCTGGGCTATACGCTGGCGATGTCGGCGGCGTCCTTCGCGCTGGCGTTCACCCCGGTGGGCGGACCGGTGACGCTGGCGGTGGCGCTGCTGGCCAACGGCGTCTTCATCGCGCGGGCGTGGACGGTGGCGCGGCGCGACGCGGGCATGGCGCAGGCGGATCGCTACAAGGCGGAGAAAAAGCTGTTCGGCGTCTCCATCGTCTATCTGTTCGCGCTGTTCGGCGCCGTGGCGGTCGACACGCTGCTGGGCGGCGCGCCCGGCGGCTGGCCGTTGCTGTTTTGAGCGAGGATGATCGCGTGCGCGAAAACGCCGACCCGTTCGAGGGGCGCGAGCACGAACTCCACCGGCGGCGGCGCGGGCGCAACTATGCGGTGCTGGCGGTGCTGGCGGCGTTCGTGGTTCTGATGTTCGCGGTGACCATCGCCAAGATGGGATCGCATGCGGGCAATCCGTGGGGCTGAAACGCCAAGGAGGCGGTGGCTGTGGCTGATCTGAAAAGAACCAACCGGCGCACCTTCGCCGCCCTCGGCGGCGTGGCGGCGTTCATGGTCGGCATGGCCTACGCCGCCGTGCCGCTCTACGACCTGTTCTGCCGCGTCACCGGGTTCGGCGGCACGCCGCAGACCGCCGACATCGCGCCCGACACGGTGCTGGACCGGACCATCAAGGTGCGCTTCGACGCCTCCACCATGGGCATCGACTGGCGCTTCAAGCCGGTGCAGCGCGAAGTGACGCTGCGCATCGGCGAGGTCGGGCTGGCGTTCTACGAGGCGACCAACCTCTCCGACCGCCCGATCACCGGCTCGGCGTCCTACAACGTCGCGCCCTATTCGACAGGCGGCTACTTCACCAAGATCGCGTGCTTCTGCTTCACCGAACAGACGCTGCAACCGGGCGAGACCGTGCAGATGCCGGTGACGTTCTTCGTCGATCCCGCCATCGTCGAGGATCGCGAGGCCAGCCTCGTGCCGTCGATCACGCTGTCCTACACGTTCTACGAGACTGAGGAATCGAGAAAACTCGCCGCGCTGGCGCCTGCCGCCGCGCGCTGACCGCTGATTGAGGGGGGCCGATATGGCGCATGAGAAGAACCACGACTATCACATCCTGCCGCCCAGCCACTGGCCGCTGACCGGCGGCCTGTCGGCCTTCGTGATGCTGACGGGCGCGGTGATCGCCTTCCACGACGGCACCATCGCGGTGTTCGTGCTGGGCCTGCTGGGCGTTCTCTACACCATGTACGGCTGGTGGTCGGAGGTGGTGCGCGAGAGCAAGATCGGCGACCACACGCCGGTTGTGCAGATCGGCCTGCGCTATGGCATGTTGCTGTTCATCACTTCGGAGGTGATGTTCTTCGCGGCATGGTTCTGGAGCTTCTTCAAGCACGCGATCTATCCCATGGCGGGCGCGTGGCCGCCGGCGGGGATCGAGACGTTCGACCCGTGGCACCTGCCGCTGATCAACACGCTGATCCTGCTGACCTCCGGCGCCACCGTCACCTGGGCGCACCACGCGTTGCTGGAGGGCGACCGCAAGAGCCTCGTCAACGGCCTCGCGCTGACCGCCGGTCTCGGCCTGTTGTTCACCATCTTCCAGGCCTACGAATACAGCCACGCGCATTTCGGCTTTTCCGGCAACATCTATGGCGCGAACTTCTTCATGGCGACCGGGTTTCACGGCGCGCATGTCATCATCGGCACGATCTTTCTGTCGATCTGCCTGATCCGCGCGCTGCGCGGCGACTTCACCCCGGACAAGCACCTCGGCTTCGAGGCGGCAGCCTGGTACTGGCACTTCGTCGATGTGGTGTGGCTGTTCCTGTTCGCGTCGATCTACATCTGGGCGCGATGAGCGCGAGCCGGCCTGAACGGACCGCAAGGGGCGGCGCGCTGCGCCGCCCTTTCGCTTTTTCGCCGCGCGTGCTGGGCGCGCTGGCGTTCGGCGCGGTCGGCGTCGCGATTCTGCTGGGGCTGATGACCTGGCAGATCCGGCGCCTCGCGTGGAAAGAGGCGCTGATCGCGACTCTGGAGGAGCGGCTGGCGGCGGCGCCCGTCGCCCTGCCCGCCGCGCCCGACCAGACGGCGCACGAGTTCCGCCGCGTCGCGCTGACCGGGCGCTTCACCGGCGCGGTCGGCGCGCACGGCTTCGCCGACGCCGCCTATCTCACCACGCTGCGCCCGCACGGGGCGGGCTATCGCATCGTGCAGCCGTTTCAGACGACCGAAGGGCGGCTGGTGCTGGTGGATCGCGGCTATGCGCCGGTGGCCGCCAAGAACGACGGCGGGCGCGCCGCGCTGCCGCTGCCCGCGCCCGAGGGCGAGATCGCGCTGGTGGGCGCGCTGCGCTGGCCGCAGGACGCCGACTGGTTCTCGGACGCGGGTGCGGGCCCCGCCGACAACGTGTGGCTGACGCGCTCGCTCAACAGCCTCGCGCCGCTGTGGGGCGCCGCGCCGGTGCTTGTGGTGGCGGAGACGCCCACCGCCGCCGGGCCATGGCCGGTCCCCGATCCGGTGAGCGTCAACCTGCCCAACGACCACCTCGGCTATGCGATCACCTGGGGCGGGCTGGCGGCGGTATGGGCGGCGATGACCGCGGCGCTGGTGTGGCGCGAGATGCAGCGCTAGAAGCGCGCAGGAAACACTCGGGGAAGTCTCCATGCGCTATGTCAGCACGCGCGGCGCCGCGCCGGTCCTGTCGTTCGAGGAGGCGATGCTGACCGGCCTCGCCCGCGACGGCGGCCTGTATCTGCCGGAAAGCTGGCCGAAGCTGAGCGAGGCCGAGATCGCCGGGTTCGCGGGGCGCCCTTACGAGGATGTCGCGGTCGCGGTGATGCGCCCGTTCATCGGCGACGCCTTCGGCGAGTCCGAGTTCCGCGCCATCGTCGCGCGCGCCTACGCCGGTTTCGGCCATGTGGCGCGCGCGCCGCTGGCGCAGATCGCGCCCAACGACTGGATTCTCGAGCTGCACCACGGGCCGACGCTGGCGTTCAAGGATTTCGCCATGCAGCTGATCGGTCAGATGTTCGAGGCGGCGCTCAGGCGGCGCGGCGAGCGCGTCACCATCGTCGCCGCCACCTCCGGCGACACCGGCTCGGCGGCGATCGAGGCGTTTCGGGGGCTGGACGCGGTGGACGTGGTGATCCTCTACCCGCTTGGCCGGGTGTCGGAGGTGCAGCGCCGCCAGATGACCACGCCCACCGAGGCCAACGTCCACGCGCTGGCGGTGGAGGGCGATTTCGACGCCTGTCAGGCGCTGGTGAAGGGCATGTTCAACGATCTGCCGTTCCGCGACGCGCTGCGGCTGGCGGCGGTCAACTCGATCAACTGGGCGCGGGTGCTGGCGCAGGCGGTGTATTACTTCACCGCCGCCGCCGCGCTCGGGGGGCCGGGGCGCGCGGTCAGCTTTTCCGCGCCGACCGGCAATTTCGGCGACGTGTTCGCGGGCCATGTGGCGCGCGCCATGGGCCTGCCGATCGCGAAACTGGTGATCGCCACCAACGAAAACGACATCCTGCACCGCACGCTCGCCACCGGGCGGCATGAGAAGGCGGGCGTGGTCGCCACCACCTCGCCGTCGATGGACATCGAGGTGTCGTCGAATTTCGAGCGGCTGCTGTTCGAACTCTATGGGCGCGACGGCGCCGCCGTGACGCAGCTGATGGACGAACTGAAGGCGGGCGGCTTCACCCTGCGACAGGGCGCGCTGGCCGCCTTGCGCGAGGGCTTCGCCTCGGGCCGCGCCGATCAGGCCGAGGTGGCGGCGGAGATTGCGCGCGCGCGGGCGACCACCGGTCAGGTGATCGACCCGCACACCGCCGTCGGCCTGATCGCCGCGCGCGCCAACCGGGGCGACCCCGCGACGCCGATGATCACGCTGGGCACCGCCCACGCCGCCAAGTTCCCCGACGCGGTGGCGGCGGCCTGCGGCGTGAGACCGGCCTTGCCGCCGCGCATGGCGGACCTTTATGACAGGGCGGAGCGGGTGACGGTGGTCGCCGACGATCTGGCCGCCGTGCAGGCGGCGGTGCGAGAGAGGGCGCGGGCATGAACGTGCGGATGGATGCGCTGCCCAACGGCCTGCGCGTGGTCACCGAACACATGCCCGGCCTCGGCTCCGCCTCGGTCGGCGTCTGGGTCTCGGCCGGCTGCCGCCACGAGGCGCCCGACCAGAACGGCGTGGCGCATTTTCTCGAGCACATGGCGTTCAAGGGCACCGCGCGGCGCACCGCGGCCGATATCGCGGTCGAGATCGAGAACGTCGGCGGCTATCTCAACGCCTACACCAGCCGCGAGACCACCGCCTATTACGCCCGCGTGCTGGGTGAGGACGTGGCGCTGGCGATGGACCTGATCGCCGATATCCTGCGCGCCCCCGCCTTCGCACCGGACGAGATCGCGGTCGAGCGCGGCGTGATCCTGCAGGAGATCGGCCAGGCGCTGGATACGCCCGACGACGTGATCTTCGACTGGCTGCAAGAGGTCTCGTATCCGCAGCAGGCGATGGGCCGCCCGATCCTGGGGCCTGCGGAGCGGGTCTCGGCGTTCGGCGACGCCGACCTGCGCGCCTTCACCGCCGCGCATTACGGGCCGGAACGGATGATCCTTGCGGCGGCGGGCGCGGTCGATCACGACCAGATCCTGCGGCTGGCGGAGACGCTCTACGGCGACATGGCGCGCGGCCCGGCGCCGCAGCCGCAGGCGGCCCGCTTCACCGGCGGCGAGCGGCGGCAGGTGAAGAAGCTGGAGCAGGCGCATCTGGCGCTGGCGTTCGAATCGCCCGCGCAGACCGCGCCCGACGCGGTGGCGGCGCAGGTGTTCGCCACGGCGCTGGGCGGCGGCATGTCCTCACGGCTGTTTCAGGAGGCGCGCGAAAAGCGCGGCCTGTGCTACACGATCTTCGCGCAGGCGAGCGCCTACGCCGACACCGGCGCGCTGACCATCTACGCGGGCACAGGCGGGCGCGAGATAAGGGGTCTGAGCGAACTGATCGCCGACGCATTGCGCGCGGCGGCCTGCGATCTGACGGCGGAGGAGGTCGCCCGCGCCCGCGCCCAGCTCAAGGCCGGGCTGGTGATGGGGCTGGAAAGCCCCTCCAACCGCGCCGAGCGCCTCGCGCGCAGCCTCGGCGTGTGGGGCCGCGTCGAGCCGGTGGAGGAGCTGGTGGCGCGGATCGAGGCGGTGGACGCGACGGCGGCGCGCGCGGTGGGCGAGACGATCTGCACGCGCGCGCAACCGGCTCTGGCGCTCTACGGCCCGGTCGGCAAGGCCCCCGGCGCCGATGCGCTGGCCGCCCGGCTGGCCGCCTGAGCGATGGGTTTTTTCCGTCGCGCCGCGCCCGACCCGGCGCTGCGGACGGCGCGGATGACGCTGCGGCCGCCGCAGATGGCCGACTTCACCGGCTGGGCGCGGCTTCGGCGCGACAGCGAGGCGTTCCTGACGCCCTGGGAGCCGTCCTGGACCCGCGACCACCTCAGCGAACGGGCGTTTCGCGAGCGGGTGCGCTGGGCCGCGCGCATGGTGGCGCAGGGCCGGGCCTGTCCGCTGTTCCTGATCCGCGAGAGCGACGGCGCCGTGCTGGGCGCGATCACCCTCGACAACATCCGCCGCGGCCCGGCGATGAGCGCCACGGTCGGCTACTGGATCGGCCAGCCCCACGCGCGGCGCGGCTACATGCGCGAGGCGCTGGAGGCGGTGCGCGCGCATCTGTTCGGCCCGCTCGACCTCAGCCGCCTCGAAGCCGCCTGCCTGCCCGAGAACGCCGCCTCGCGCGGCCTGCTGGAGCGCTGCGGCTTCGAGTATGAGGGCGTGGCGCAAAGTTATCTCCAGATCGCCGGCCGCTGGCGCACCCATGTCCTCTACGCCGCCCTGCGCGACGACCGGCGCGGGCGGGCGGAGGAGGGCTGACGGACAGGGAAAGGCGCGCCCGGCATGGCGCGGGCGGACGTGCGGTCGGGGCGTCACGGCCCGGGCTGACCGGACCATCGTCGCGACGGGAAAGTGCACGAGGCGGTGTTTCGCGCAAGGCAGTTACGCCCGGCGCGACGCGCGCGGCGCGCAAAGGCGACCTGCCGGTGGCAGGGCGCGCGCGCCGCATCGGCGCAGGCGCAAGCCGCAGCCGATCCCGGCGGCGCGGCCTGCGCGACAGAGGGCGGCGGCGTCCGCTAGGGCGGCGCCCATCGCGCCGCCCGGCGGCCTTTGGGGCCGTCGGGCGGGCAAGGCGCGACTCGCCGCGCAGGCCGCCAGGCGATGACCCGGCGGCTGGAGGCGTCGCGAGAGCTTGCGCCGACCGCCAGCCTCCCGAAAGACTCGGCCGCGTCCGTCCCGCTCTGACCGCTACCTTCCCTCCACCCGCCACGCCGCCAGCAGCAACCCCGCCGTCAGCAGCAGCATCAGCCAGCCCGGCGCCAGCGCGGTGAGGCGCACGTCCTCGACCGAATACGCCTCGCGCCGCACCAGCCCGATCCAGCCGCGCCCCGACGCCGCGCGGCCCTCGCGCACGCGGCGGATGTCGGGCAGGCCCTCGGCCAGCCGCAACGCGGCGCCCGCCGTCGCTTGCGCCAGCGGCGCCAGCAGCGCCGTGGTGGAGACCGGGTTCTCGAACTCGCGCGGCGCGGCGGGGCCGACGGCGGCGACGCCGCTCAGCCGCCCGTCGCCAAGGCGGTGCAGACCCTGCTCCTGCGCTTCCGCCAGCGCGCGCCACACGCCGGGGCCGACCGCCGTGAACCCGACGCTGGTCTCGGCGCCGGAGGGAGCGGTCACGCTCAGGGACTCCGGCGGATCGCCGACCGAGCGGCGCTCGACGGTGATCTGGGCGCCCTGCACGGTGGCGGTCAGCGCCTCCTCCTCCAGTTCCGGCTCCTTCATCAGCCAGTGCGCGATGCGGCGCAAAAGCTCCGCCTGCGGCCCGCCGCCCTCGAAGCCGCGCGTCCACAGCCACGCCTGATCGGAGGCGAGCACCGCGACCCGCCCCTCGCCGACCCGGTCCATGATCAGCAGCGGCGCGTCTTGCGCGCCGGTCATCAGCACTTCGCCGCTCAGCGGCTCGACCTCGACATGGCGGAACCAGCGGCCCCAGCCCGGCGTGTCTTCCGCGCCGCCGGGCGCGACCAGTCCGGCGGTGACCGGGTGGCGGGCGCCGATGTCGGTGATCGACGGGAGAAAGCCCTCCTCGAACACCCGCGCGGTGGGCCGCGCCGGGATCACGTCGGCCAGCGGCGTGCGGTAGAGGCTCTCCACTCCCGCGAAGGCGTCGCCCTCGGCCAGCAGCACCGCGCCGCCCTCGCGCACATAGCGCGCCACGTTGGCGATATAGGGCGTCGGCAGCACGCCGCGGCGGCGGTAGCGGTCGAAGATGATCAGGTCGAACTGATCCACCTTCTCCAGAAACAGCTCGCGGGTGGGAAACGCGATCAGCGACAGCTCATAGACCGGCGTGCCGTCCTGCTTGGCGGGCGGGCGCAGGATGGTGAAATGCACCAGATCCACCGCCGGATCGGCCTTGAGCAGGTTGCGCCAGGTGCGCTCTCCGGGGTGCGGCTCGCCCGAGACCAGCAGCACACGCAGCCTGTCGCGCACGCCGCTGACGGTGAAGACGGCGCGGTTGTTGCGGTCGGTCAGCTCGCCGGGCGCCGGGGGGACGAAAAGCTCCACCACATTGGCGCCGCCGTGGGCGATGTCGAGCGTGATGCTGACGGTCTGGCCGACGCGCGCGGGGATGCGGCGCGGCGGGGCGCCGTCGATGGAGACCTGCACCTCGGTCGGCGCGCCGTCCTCCGCCGCGCCCAGCGCGGCCACCCGCGCGACGGCGGTCACGGTTTCGCCGACGATGCCGAAGGCGGGCGCGGTCTCCAGCGCCAGCCGCAAGTCGGCCTCGCCCTCGGCGCCTGTCACCAGCGCGTGAACCGGGCCGGGAAAGGCGCGCAGCCGGTCAAGGTCATGCGCCTGTCCGTCGGTGATCAGGATGGCGCCCGCGATGCGGTCGGCCGCCACCTCCGCAGCCGCCGCGTCGAGCGCGCTCAGCAGCCGGGTGCCATCGTCCGCCGCCGGGCCGCCCGTGGGCGCAAGGCGCACGGTGCGGACCTCCAGCGGCGCCTCGGCCCCGCCGCGCAGCGCCAGCGCCTCCAGCGCCGCCTGCACCTGCGCCTCCGCCGCCGCCGTCTGGGCCACGCGGTCGCCGACGCTCTGGCTGGCGCTCTCGTCCACCACCACGAGGGCCACGTCCGCCAGCGGCGTGCGGGTCTCGCGCACCAGCGAGGGGTTGGCCAGCGCGCCCAGCAGCGCGGCGAAAGCCAGCGCGCGCAACCCCCAGCCCGGCGAACGCCGCCACGCCGCCAGCGCCGTCATCGCCAGCGCCAGCGCGCATCCCGCGATCAGCAGGGGCCAGCCGGTCAGCGGCGCGAGGATGATCGAGGCGTTCACACGCTGCTCCCGTTCATTGGCCGAGCCGCTCCAGCAGCGCAGGGACATGCACCTGATCGGACTTGTAGTTGCCGGTCAGCGCATACATCACGAGGTTGACGCCGAAGCGATAGGCCATCTCGCGCTGGCGCCAGCCCGCAGCCCCGGCCACCGGGGCGAGGAACTGGCCCTGCTCGTCCACCGCCCAGGCCGCCGCCCAGTCCGCCGAGCCGACCACCACCGGCGACACCCCGTCGTTGAGCGCGCGAAACGGCGCGCCGTCGGTCGCCGTCGCCTCGGGGTCCTGCGCGGCCTCGACCCAGACCCGCCCGCCGGTGAAACGGCCGGGGAACTCCTCCAGCAGATAGAAGGCCCGCGTCAGCACATGATCGAACGGCGCCGCCTCCAGCGGCGGCAGGTCGAGCCGCGCGGTGAGGCGGCGCAGCGCGGCGGTGTTGGCCGAAGCGCCGCCGCCCACGTCGAGATGGCGGTCGCGGGTGTCGAACACGATCATGCCGCCGCCGCGCATGTAGGCGTTGAGCCGCGCCATCGCTTCGTCCGAGGGCGTCGGCTGAGCGGGCGCGATCGGCCAGTAGAGGATGGGGTAGAGCGCCAGCGGGTCAGTCTCCAGATCGACGCTGGCGGGCTCGCCCGGCTCGACGGCGGTGCGCGCGGCGAGGATCGCGGTGAGGCCGCGCAGCCCGCCCAGCGCCAGCCGGTCAACGGTCGCGTCGCCGGTCAGCACATGGGCGAAGGTGGTGCGCAGCGACGCGGCCAGCGCGCGGGCGTCGTCGGTCGCGACATCCGCCGCGCGGGCCTGCGGCGGCGCCGCCAGCGCCAGCGCCAGCAGCGCCGCAGCCCCCGCCGCCGCGCCGCCGCCCAGCCTGCGCGGCAGCCGCCCCGACAGCGCCAGCGCCGCCACCGTGTCCGCCGCCAGCAGGATGAGCGCCAGCGCCAGCAGCCAGTGCGCCAGCGGCGTCTCGCCCCGCCCGCCCAGCGTCTCGGCCACGGCGCCCTCCGGCGGCGGCAGCGGGGCCAGCGCCGCGTCGCCCTCGAACAGATTGTAGGCGATCAGCGCGCCACCGACCGCATAGACGCCCGGCGGCGCGTCCGGGCCGGGGCGATCCGCCAGCCGCTCCACCGGCGCGGCGATCGCGGTCTCGGCGTCGGCCAGCCGCCCGAAGCCGTCGAGCAGCGCCACCGGGCGCGCCACCTCCCCCGCCAGCGCCGCGCGGTCAGCCGCGGCGCCGCCGCCCGAGAGCTGCAACAGCCGTTCGACCATCGCGACGAACAGCCCCGACAGCGGCAGCGAAGACCATTCGGCGTTGGCGGTGACGTGGAACAGCACGACGCGGCCCGCGCCCAGCGGCGCGGCGGTGACCAGCGGCGTGCCGTCCTCCAGCGCCGCCCAGGTGCGGCCCGACAGCTCCGGCCCGATCTGCGCCAGGATCTGGCGCGACACCGTCACGTCGCGCGGCGCGGTGAGCCCGGCGAAGGGCGTGCCGGGCGCAAACGCGCGCACCTGCTGCGGCTCTCCCCAGGCCATCGCGCCGCCCACCGCGCGCCCGCCCGCGCGCAGCCGCACCGGCAGCAGCGGGTCGTCGGCCGCCTGCCCGTCGAGCGCCTGACCGCCGGTCAGCGCGTCGGCGCCGCGCGCCAGACGCGGCCCGGCGAAGCGCACCAGCAGGCCGCCGCTCTCGGTCCATTCGGTCAGCGCCCCGGCTTCGGCTTGGGTGACGCGGCCCACGTCGGCGAGAAACACCACGTCGGGGCTGGCGGCGAGCACCGTTTCGATGTCGCCCTCCACGCTCTCGGCGACGCCGCTCAGCGCAGCGCGCAGATAGTGCAGGTCCGAGACCAGCCGCCGCCCTTCGCCCTCCGCGCCGCCCGCGACCAGCCCGGCGCGCCGCCGCCGCACGCCCTCGTCGGCCAGCGCCACGGCGCCCGCGCTCTCGACACCCGAGATCGCGAGCCGATCGACGCGGTTGCGCAGCTCCAGCGGCAGATCGAAGGTCGCGCGCGCTTCGGTCTCATCGGAGGCGAAGGCCGCCGGCGCCTGGCCCAGACGGCGGGCGCCGTCCTCGTCGCTCGCGCCGAAGGCGGCGACGGTCAGCGTCGCCTCGGCGCCCGGTTCGGCGCGCAGCGCCTCGGCGGTCAGCCGCCCCTCGACCAGCGTCGGCGCGCGCAGCGCGGGCGTCGGCGCCAGCGGCCCGACCACCGCCAGCGGCCCGAGCGCGGACAGGGCTTCGGCCAGCCGCGCGTCCCCGGCGGCGTCGTGACTCAGGCCGTCGGCGATCCACACCGTCTCGGCGATGTCGGAGGCCGTCAGCCGGGCGGCGAGCGCGCCCCGCTGCGGCGCCCAGGGGCGCGGTTGCAGCGCCTCGACCTCGCCGCGCCATTCCGCCGCCGGGCGCAGCGTCAGCGGCGCATCGGGCGGCGCCGCGTCGGCCATCGTGACGAAAGCGACCGGGCGGCCGGTCCGCTCCGCCTGCGCCAGCGTCTCAAGCGCGCGGGCGCGGCGGGCCTCCCAGTCCGGCGCGCTGGCCCAGCCGCCGTCCATCGCCAGCAGCAGCGGACCGCCGCCGCTCAGCCGCGCGTCGGGGTTGAGCACCGGCTGCGCGAAGGCCAGAATCGCCGCCGCCGCAATCAGGCAGCGCAGAAGGATCAGCCACCACGGCGTGTTGTCGGGCGTGCGCTCCCGATCCAGCAAGCCCAGCAGCAGCCGCACGCCGGGAAAGGCGAAGCGGCGCGGGCGCGGCGGCGTGGCGCGCAGCAAAAACCACAGAACCGGCAGCGCGGCCAGCGCCGCCAGCAGCCACGGGTTGAGAAACGCCAGCGCGCCGACGCTCAGCATCAGATCGCCCCCCCGCTGACCGCGCCATGGAGCCAGATCAGCGCCCGGCGCGGGCTGACGTCGGTGTGATGGACCTCGAAACGCCAGCCGCTGCGCCGCGCCAGCGCGCTCAACTGGTCGCGCCGCGCCGCCAGCCGGGCGCGATAGGCGTCGGCGAGGCCGCGCGCGCGGTGGGTCTCGAAGCTGACGCCGCGCCCCACGCTCTCGAAGATCATCCGCCCATCGAAGGGAAAAGCCTCCTCCGCCGGGTCGAGCACCTGCACCAGCGCGCCGCCGACGCCCGCATCCGCCGCGCGTTTCACGGCGGGCTCGATCGCCGCCATCGGCCCGAGAAAATCGCTGAGAAACACCGCCTTGCCGCCCTTCGCGAACGGCGCGGCGGGGGGCGCGCCGAAGTCGGGGCGGCTCGCGCCTGTCTTGCTGAGCGCCAGCCCCATGCGGCTGAGCTGCGCCTCGCCGCTCATCGGTCGTGCGGCGTCGGTGCCGATCAGGCCGAACCGCTCGCCGCCGCGCGCCAACAGCACCGCCAGCGACAAGGCCAGCAGCGCGGCGCGCGCGCCCTTGCTGCGCGGCGCGGCGTCGGAGCGCCAGTCCATCGACTGCGCGTCGTCGCGCCAGATCCAGATCGTCTGCGCCGCCTCCCACTCCATCTCACGGATATAGACGTGATCGGAGCGGGCGGAGCGCCGCCAGTCGATGGCGGTCAGCGGATCGCCCGGCATCGCATGGCGGTATTGCCAGAAGGTCTCGCCCGGCCCGGCCCGCCTGCGCCCGTGCACGCCCGAGGCGACGGTGGCGGCCAGCCTGCGCGCCTCCGCCATCAGCGGCGGCAGCGCGCCCGCCACCCGCTCGGCGTCGCGGCGCAGCCAGCCGGGACCTTCGCGCAAGCCGGCGCGCTGCGCCATCAGGCGGCGGCCTTCGCCACCAGCGCGCGGCCCGCGATGGCGTCGATCACCCGGTCAACCGTGTCGCCCTCGGCCTTGGCGGCGAAGGTCAGCGCCATGCGGTGCTTGAGCGCGGGCCGCGCCAGCGCCGCCACGTCGGCCACCGACGGCGCCAGCCGCCCCTCCAGCAGCGCCTTGGCGCGGCAGGCCATCATCAGCGCC
>CAZOZE010000231.1:0-7123 GCA_964584215.1 uncultured Rhodobacterales bacterium | reverse complement strand
GTCGTAGTCCGACACCAGCAGATGCGTCGGCGCGACGTCCTCCTCGATGGCGGAGAAGCGCCCGATCGTTTCGGCGAAGATGTTGTCGGTCAGATCGTCGTTGACCGAGGACACCTCGCCGATCAGCACGTCGCCGCCCTCGCCCCAGAACGCATGCCACACGCCCGGCGTCAGCGTCACGCTCTCGCCGGGGTCGAGCGTCAGCACGGCGCCCGCGGACATCCGCCGCGCGACGCCGTCGCAGACCACGCGGACCTCCGCCGCGTGGTCCTGATCGCCGTCGGGCGTGGACATGAACAGCTCGATGGCGAGTTTCGCGCCGCCGCGATTGATGATGTCCTCGGTCTTGACGACGTGGCGGTGCGAGGGCGCCAGCTGGTCGCGGCGCGAGACCATGATCTTCTCGGCGTAGAGCATCCCCCGCCCGCGCGCCAGATCGGCCAGCCGCCCGTTGCGCGCGGTGAACAGGAACAGGCCCTTGCGGTCGAAATCGGCCTGACCATAGTCGGTGACGTCCCAGCCCAGCCGCGCGTCGATGATCGCCGACAGCGCGGCGCGGCGGGCGCGCATCTGGTCGGGCGTCAGATAGGCGAACGGCGGCAGGACGTGGCCGAAGCTGCGGATGAAGGCGTCGGCCTCGGCGATGATCGCGTTGACGCGCGAGCGTTTCATTGCGCCGCCGCCTGCGGGCGCAGGTCGGGCGGCGTCGCGTCGGCGGCCAGCGCGGCCAGCGCGGCGTCGAGGCTCATCGTCTGCTGGCCCTGCTGGCCGAGGCGGCGCAGCGACACGCTGCGCGCCTCCACCTCCTGCCGCCCCAGCGCCAGGATCACCGGCACATGGGCGGCGGAGTGCTCGCGCACCTTGTAGTTGATCTTCTCATTGCGCAGGTCGGCCTCGGCGCGCAGGCCGTGCGCGCGCAGCGCCGCAACCACCTCCGCCGCATAGCCGTCGGCGTCGGAGACGATGGTCGCCACCACCACCTGACGCGGCGCCAGCCACAGCGGGAAGCGCCCGGCGCAGTTCTCGATCAGGATGCCGATGAACCGCTCGAAACTGCCGAGGATCGCGCGGTGCAGCATCACCGGGCGCTGCTTGCTCCCGTCCTCGGCGACATACTCCGCGCCCAGCCGCTCGGGCAGCACGAAATCGGCCTGAAGCGTGCCGCACTGCCACTCGCGCCCGATGGCGTCGGTCAGCTTGAAGTCGAGCTTGGGGCCGTAGAACGCGCCCTCGCCGGGGTCGATCTCGTAGTCGCTGGTGACGTCCTTCACGGCGGCCTCCAGCGCCGCTTCGGCCTTGTCCCACACCGCGTCCGAGCCTGCGCGCACCTCGGGGCGGGTGGAGAACTTGATGTCGAACTTCTCGAAGCCAAGGTCGCGATACACCGCGCCCAGCAGGTCGATGAAGGCGGCGGTCTCGGCGCCGATCTGGTCCTCGGTGCAGAAGATGTGCGCGTCGTCCTGGGTGAAGCCGCGCACCCGCATCAGCCCGTGCATCGAGCCGGAGGATTCGTAGCGGTGGCAGGAGCCGAATTCGGCCAGCCGCAGCGGCAGGTCGCGATAGCTTTTCAGCCCCTGATTGTAGATCTGGACATGGCAGGGGCAGTTCATCGGCTTCAGCGCGTTGGTGCGTTTCTCGTTGGCGTGGCCGCCCGCCTCGCTGGTCTCGTCGATCTCCGTGATGAACATGTTCTCACGGTATTTCTCCCAGTGGCCCGACGCCTCCCACAGCTTGCGGTCCACCACCTGCGGCGTGCGGATCTCGCGATAGAAGCGCGCGCTCAGGCGGCGGCGCATGTAGTCCTCGAGCGCGCGATAGACCGCCCAGCCGTCGGGGTGCCAGAACACCATCCCCGGCGCTTCCTCCTGAAGGTGGAACAGCCGCATCTCGCGGCCGATGCGGCGGTGGTCGCGCCTGGCGGCCTCCTCCAGCATCTTGAGGTGCGCCTCAAGCTCGGCGCGGGTGCGGAACGCGACGCCGTAGATGCGCTGAAGCTGCTTGTTGCGGCTGTCGCCGCGCCAGTAGGCGCCGGCGACGCGCATCAGCTTGAAGGCGTCGGGCGGCACCTGCCCGGTATGGGCGAGGTGGGGGCCGCGGCACAGGTCCTGCCACGGCCCGTGCCAGTACATGCGGATCGCCTGATCCTGCGGGATCGCCTCGACCAGCTCGACCTTGAACGGCTCATTCGCCGCGCGGTAGTGGGCGATGGCCTTGTCGCGCGGCCAGACCTCGGTGCGCACCGGGTCGCGCGCGGCGATGATATGGCGCATCTTCGCCTCGATCTGCGCGAAATCGGCGTCGGTGAACGGTTCCTCGCGGTCGAAGTCGTAATACCAGCCGTTCTCGACCACCGGGCCGATGGTGACCCTGGTCTCGGGCCAGATCTCCTGCACCGCGCGCGCCATGATGTGCGCGCAGTCGTGGCGGATCAGCTCCAGCGCCTCGGCGTCCTTCGCGGTGACGATGGCAAGCCGCGCGTCGGCGTCGATCGGGCGGGAGAGGTCGGTCAGCGCGCCGTCGATCTTCGCCGCGAAGGCGGCTTTCGCCAGCGAGGGCGCGATGTCGGCGGCGACCGTCGCGGCGGTCACGCCCGCCGGATAGGCGCGCGTCGCGCCGTCGGGCAGGGTGAGGGTGACCTTTCTCGCAGCGTCGTCCATCGCTCTCGCGCTCCGGTTTTCAATGTGGCGCGCACCATCGGCGGGGCGTGTTGGGGTGTCAAGCGCGCCCCCGCGCCCCGCGCGAACGTGACCGCATGTCACTTTGCCGACCGGGCGCCGGGCGGGGATGGGCGCCCCCCTTGTGAAAGGCGCCCGGTCGATCCGACCCGCGTCGGCTCGACCCGCGTCCGCCTCCCTCCGGCGGCCGCGCGCCGGTCACGCGATGTTGAAACGACTCGGTGAACGGCGCAATGTTTCCGCGCCAAGGAACTGATCCGGCTCACTGAACCCGAGAGGCGCCAGAATGGCCAAGCTCCCGCTCGCCGATCTCCGCCGGATGCTCGCCGACCCGGACATCCCCGAAAAGTCGCTGCGCCGGTATCTGCGCCCCTCCGGCGACGGGGCGGGGGCCTTCAATCCGGAGGTGGTTCCCGACCCCGAGACGGTGGAGATCACCGAGGACGAACTGGCGCTGGAGAGCGCGCTGGGCTTTGGCAACGCGCTGTGCCGCTTTCGCCGCCGCAAGGCGTTCGAGCGGCGCATCGCGCGCGGCGACCCGGCGCCGGTGCTGGTGGCCGAGGGCGACAGCTGGTTCCAGTTTCCGTTCCTGATCGACGACGTGATCGATCAGCTGAACGGCGATTTCAACGTCTGGTGCGTCAGCGCGGCGGGCGACACGGCGCAGAACATCGTCCACCTCAACCCCGAATACATGCGCGCGCTCGACGCGCAGGCGGGGCGCGTGCAGGCGTTCCTGTTCTCCGCCGCCGGCAACGACGTGATCGGCGAGGACGAGAACGGCGTGCCGGTGCTCAGCCGCCTGTTGCGCCCGAACACCGGCGCCGGCCCGGTCGAGGAGCTGATCGACCGCGCCGCGCTGGACCGGACGCTGGGTTTCCTGCGCGACAGCTATCAGAAGGTGATCGACACGATCCGCGCCGACGCGCGCTTCGCCACGCTGCCGGTCGTCGTGCACGGCTACGACTACGCCTTTCCCGGCGCGCCCGGCGACGAACGCGACCCGATCTACGCCAGGCCCGACGAATGGCTGGGCGGGCCGCTGCGCGCCAAGGGGATCACCCATCCCAGCACCCAGCGCGCCGTGGTCGGCTTCATGATCGACGCGCTCTACGACATGCTGTTCGCGCTGGCGGGGGACCCGGCGAAGACCGGCGTGCATGTGGTGGACGTGCGCAAGACGCTGTGGCGCAAGACCGACTGGGCGGATGAAATTCACGGCACCGACGACGGCTTCGCCATGGTGGCGGAGAAGTTCCGCGCGGTGATCGACGCCGCCATCGGCCGCCGCGCGCCGGTCGTGGTCGAGCGCGGCGCGCAGGCGCGCGGCGGCGCGACCATCGTGCTCGACCCCGGCCACGGCGGCGCGGAGGACGTCGGCGGCTCAAGCGCCAACAATGTCGAGGGGCCGGGCGGCGCGCGCGAAAAGACCGTCGCGCTGGCGCTGGCGCGGGCGGTGAAGGCGGCGCTGGAGGCGCGCGGCCATCGCGTGCTGCTGACCCGCGCCTCCGACCGCAACCTCGGGCTGGCCAGCCGCGCGGCGGTGGCGCGCGAGGCGCAGGCGGACGCCTTCGTGTCGCTGCACTTCAGCGCCGACCGCCCGCCGGAGGCGTTCCACCACCCCGACGCGGGGCGCGGCTCGGCGCGGCTGGCGCGGGCGGTTCAGGCGGCGCTGGCGCAGGCGAGCGGCCTGGCCGGCGGCGGGACGCGCAGCCTGCGCCTCGGCGTGCTGAACCCCGAAAAGCTCGACCCGCGCACGGCGGCCTGCCTGGTCGAGGTCAGCGGCCTCGCCGACCCGGCGGAGGCCGCGCGGCTGGCGGACGCCGCCTATGTGCGCAGGCTGGCCGCCGCGCTGGCGGACGGGATCGAGCGCCACCTCGCCGATCCTGCGGCGGGCGCTCTGGAGCGCGCGCCGGCCGCCGCGCCGGACTATGAGGACGCGGCCTCCGCGCCGCCGCCGCCCAGCGCGCGGCGCACGCTGGCCGACGGGCGGCAGGTGCGCGGCGCCGTCTCGCCCGGTCTCGCCCGCGCGTTCGACAAGCGCGCCTTCGCGCGCGACGGCGCGCCGGAGATGGCGGCGCCGATGGCGGGGTTCTCCAACGCGGAGAAGTTCCTCGACGCCTGGCGCGCGCGCAGCCGCGGCCGCGCCGGGCTGTCCCCTTCGGACAAGTTCGAGCGCACGGTGGGCCGCAACGACGCGCTGCCGTTCTCCTTCCTGCAAAACGGCCACGCCTGCGGCCGGGCGGTGTGCAAGATCGAGGCGTCGGGCGTCGATTTTCAGGGCGCAGAGGGCGCGTGGTTCGGCAGCGGCTTTCTGGTCGGGCCGAACCTGCTGCTGACCAACCATCATGTGCTCAACAGCGCGGCGGTGGCGCGCGAGGCATGGGCCAAGTTCTCGTTCGAGCGCACGCCCGACGGCGGGCTGTCGCCGGTCAGGGCGTTCCGGATGGACCCCGAAAAGCTGTTCATCACCAGCAAGGCCGTCGGCGGGCTGGACTATACCTTCGTCTGGCTCGACGGCGACGCGCATGAGGAGTTCGGCTTCATTCCGATGGGGCGCGGCGCCTTCACCATCGCGCCGCGCGAGCGGGCGAACGTGATCCACCATCCCAAGGGCGAGCCGAAGCAGGTCTCGATCCAGAACAACGAGCTGGTCGATTTCCACCCGGTGATGCTGCACTATGTCTCCGACACCGAGGGCGGCAGCTCCGGCAGCCCGGTGATGGACAACACATGGCGGCTGATCGCGCTGCACCATGCGTGGGAGACGCTGCCGCCCGGCGTGCCGCAGCCGGGCCGCGAGGACGCCGGTTTCGTCAACGAAGGCGTCAAGATCGCCGCCATCGTCGTCGATCTGGAGACGCGGCTGGCCGAGCCGCGCGAGGCGGCCTCGGCGCAGGCGGTGCTGGCGCAGGTCGGCGGCGCCGATTCGATCACCGGCTACTTTGGCGCCGTGGGCAGGCGCGCCCGCGCCGGCGGCGACGCCTATGAGCGCGTGGTCGATGTCTATCAGGGATCGGGCCAGGACGTGGACATCGCGTTCTGGAACGTGGAGTGGTTCAACCGCCGCTTCACCGAGCGCGTCGGCGACGTGGCGCGGGTGATCGCCGATCTCAACGTCGATATCTGGGCGCTGTCGGAAAGCTCGCCCGAGGCGACGCAGGCGCTGGTGACCCGGCTGAAGGACGAGTTCGGCCACCAGATGGCGTTCGCGGCGTCGGAGCCGGACGCGCCGGGCGGGCGGCAGACGACCACGGTGCTGTGGAACCCGCTGACGGTGAAGGGCGAACGGCGCGACTGGCCGCCGGAGATCGCGGCGCTGTTGCGGCTCGACAGCCGCGACCCCGCCGCGCAGCCCTTCGAGGCGGTGGAGGGCGCGATCTTCAACCGCTTTCCCGGCCTGTTCCACTTCACCGCCCTGCAGCGCGACGAACCCTATCGCGCCGCGTTCGACTTCAACCTCGTGCCGCTGCACCTCAAGGCGATGGACGAGGGGCGCAGGCGGCGGCGCATGGCCTCCAACATCCTGGCGCAGGCGGTGCGGCTGATGATCGAGCGCCACGGCGCCGATGAGGACTGGGTGATCGGCGGCGATGTGAACGCCGAACTGGCCAGCGAGGATTTCGCCGGGCTGACCGGGCGCGGCTTTCTGGCGATGAGCGCGCAGGACGAGGCGGAGGGCGCGTTCAGCTTTCTCAAGCGGCCCCGGTCGCTGATCGACAGCATCTTCCTGTCGCCCAGCCTAAGCCGCCGCTACGGCGCCGACGATTTCTTCATCTACGCCCGCGACGCCAAGGCGCCCGATTTCGTGAAAACGGTCTCCGACCATCGCCCGGTGCTGGCGCGGCTGGCGTTGCGCGACGCGGCCCCGGCGGCGGCGGCGGTCCTGCCCGCCGTTGTCACGCCGCCCGCCGCGCCGCCCGCCGCCGAAGCGGACGCGCTGGACCAGACGCTCGCCCTGCTGCGCGCCGACCCCGACGCTTTTTTGCGCGCGCTGGCGGCGCGGCTGAAGGCGCTGGATGAGTAGCGGGGGGGTTTTAACAGGGGGCCCGGCCTCGACAAGCGGCTCTCCGGTGGAGAGCCGCCGAGGCCGTCGGCCGGAGGCGCAAGCCGCAGGCCGAGGGGGGTGAAGCCTGTCTCGTCGCCGGCAGATCGGGCCGTGGCCGCCCGGCGGGCGCGCTTGCGCGTCCGCCCCCGGCAGGGCGGACGCGGGCCGATCCGACGCCGGTCGGATCGGCCGGGAACGCCTTGCGCCGCGCCACGCCGATCATCTGCAAGGCGCGCGCTGGCGGCGCGGGGCGCCTGAGGGGGCAAGCGCCTGAACAGTCCCCTCACCCCGACCCTCTCCCCGTGGCGGAGAGGGGGCGAAATCTTAACCGCTGTGCCTAGCCCCGCACGCCCAGCCCCCCGAACAGCGCGTATTTCTTCACCAGATAGTCGTCGAGGCC
>CAZOZE010000230.1:0-7912 GCA_964584215.1 uncultured Rhodobacterales bacterium | reverse complement strand
ACCGGCGGCGGCGATACGTTGCAGGCGGTCGCGCGGCATGGCTATGTCGATCCCCTGGGAAACCCCGGCGGCGCCGATCTGACCGCGCATGTCGATTTCGGCGCGCTGGCGGCCGGGCTTGGCGCGGGCGGCGCGCATGTGGCGCCGCTTCTGACGCAAGGCGCGCTGCTGGCGCGGCTGGGGATCGCGCCCCGCGCGCAGACCCTGAGCCGCGCCCGCCCCGACCGCGCGGCCGACATCGCGGCGCAGGCGGCGCGCTTGACCGATGCGGCGCAGATGGGGACGCTGTTCAAGGCGCTGGCGGCGGCGGGACCGGGCCAGCCGCCGCTTCCCGGCTTTGGAGGGACGACATGACCGCGCCCGACACGACCGAACTCGACGTGATAACGGCGGAGGCGCTGAACGGCGTCCCGCATGGCTTTTTCGCCCGGCGCGGCGGCGTCTCGACCGGGATCTACGCCGGGCTGAACTGCGGCCCCGGCTCCGGCGACGAACCGGGCGCGGTGGCGCGCAACCGTGCGCTGGTCGCCGCGCGCCTGGGCGTCGCGGCGGATCGGCTGCTCAGTCTGCATCAGGTCCACAGCGCGCTGGCGCTGACCTTCGACGCGCCATGGCGCGGCGCGCGTCCGCAGGCCGACGCGGCGGTGACCGCGACGCCGGGCCTCGCCGTGGGGGCGCTGGCGGCGGACTGCGCCCCGGTGCTGCTGGCCGATGCGCAGGCGGGCGTGGTCGCCGCCGCGCACGCGGGATGGCGCGGCGCGCTGGAGGGGGTGATCGGGGCGACCGTGGCGGAGATGACGGCGCAGGGCGCGCGGCGCGAGCGCATCGCCGCCGCCGTCGGCCCCTGCATCAGCCAGCGCGCCTATGAGGTCGGCCCCGAATTCGTCGAGCGTTTTCTCGACGAGGACGCCGGCTACGACCGCTATTTCGCAGGTGGCGCAGGCGACCGGGCGCAGTTCGACCTGCCCGGCTTTTGCCTCGGGCGGCTGCGCGCCGCCGGAGTAGAGACCTGCGCCTGGACCGGCCATTGCACCTACGCCGATCCCGCGCGCTTCTTCAGCTATCGCCGCGCCACCCACGCGGGCGAGGGCGACTATGGCCGGATGCTCTCCGCCATCAGAACGCCGCCGATTTGACACAGGCGGTTCATGCGCACACCCTATATATTGGTATCCCATTTTCTTTGGAGACGCCGCCTGTGCCGCATATCGTCCACGCTTTCGACACCGATCTCGAGATGCTCGCCGCCAAGATCTCCGAGATGGGCGGACTGGCGGAGGAGTTGCTGGCCCACGCGCTCGAGGCGGTGCAGCGCCGCGACAGCGATCTGGCGATGCAGGTGGTGGCGCGCGACGCGGCGCTCGACCGCATGGAGGCCGATCTCGAACAGGCGGCGATCAAGACTCTGCTGGTCCGCCAGCCGATGGCGCTCGACCTGCGCGAGACCATCGCGGCGCTGAAGGTCGCCTCGACGCTGGAGCGGATCGGCGATCTGTCCAAGAACATCGCCCGCCGCTCGCAATATCTGTCGCGCAACCAGCCGGTGCGCCTCGCCGCGCCGGTGGTGCGAATGGGCCGCCAGACGCTGTCGCAGCTGACCGAGGCGCTCGACGCCTACACCGCGCGCGACACGGCGCTGGCGGTGGCGATCTGGAACCGCGACGTCGAGATCGACGAGATCTACAACTCGCTGTTTCGCGAGCTGATCACCTACATGATGGAGGATCCGCGCACCATCAGCGCGTGCAGCCAGTTGATGTTCGTGGCCAAGAACCTTGAGCGCATCGGCGACCACACCACGTTCATCGCCGAGATGACCTACTACATCGTCGAGGGCCAGCCGCTGGGCGACGACCGGCCCAAGGGCGCGCCGATCGACACGCTGCTCGACTTCGACGCCTGAGCGCGCGGCGCGCTCAGCCGCCCTCGCCGAACAGGTCGTCCACCAGCGCCGCCAGCGCCGCCATCAGCGGCGCGGCCTCGGGGCCTTCGGTCTGGACCACGATCACCGAGCCCTGCGCCGCCGCCAGCATCAGGAGCCCCATGATCGAGCGGCCGTCCACCCGCATCCCGTCGCGGCTGACGGTGGCGCGGGCGTCGAAGCGCTCCGCCGTCTCGACAAACCGCGCCGAGGCGCGCGCGTGCAGCCCCTTGCGGTTGCGGATCGTCAATTCCCTGCGCAGCGGCGGCGCCGATGCGGCCTCACGCGGCGCGGTGGGCGAAAGCCCGCTCATCGCGCGCCCGGCGCCAGCATCCGCTTGGCGCCGTCGATATACTTGCGCCCGGCCTCGATGGCGGCGTCGATGGCTTCGGGCAGCGCGCGGTCGCGCATCTTGGCGAGCTTGACCAGCAGCGGCAGGTTGGCGCCGTAGAGCACCTCGACATCCTCGCGCGCCATGGCGCCGATGGCCAGATTGCAGGGCGTGCCGCCGAACATGTCGGTCACCAGCACCACGCCCGCGCCCGCATCCACCGCCGTCGCCGCCGCGTTGATCTCCGCCTGCTTGGCGCGCAGATCGTCGTTCGGCGCGGTCGAGATCGCGACCGCGCCCGCCTGCGGGCCGACCACATGCTCGGTCGCCGCCAGCAACTCGCGCGCCAGGCCGCCATGCGCCACGATGACGATGCCGATCACGACGCGCCGCGCTCCGGCCCGGCTGCGGCGCGCCCCTCGAGTTCGCGATGCCGAAGATTCACCCGCCACCCCTCCATGCCGAGCCTGCGTGTCAGCTTCTCCGCCAGCGCCACCGAGCGGTGCCGCCCCCCGGTGCACCCCAGCGCGATGCAGAAATACGCCTTGCCTTCGGCTTTATAGGCCGGCAACAGCATCACCGCCAGTTCCGAGAGCTTCTCGAAGAACGGCGCGAACAGCGGATCCTGCGCGACATAGGCCGCCACCGCCGCGTCGCGCCCGTCGAGCGGGCGCAAGGCCGCGTCCCAGTGCGGATTGCGCAGGAACCGGCAGTCGATCACCATGTCGGCCTCCGGCGGCGCGCCGCGCTTGTAGGAGAACGACTGCACCGACAGCGACAGCCCCGGCGTGCGGTCATGCGCCAGCCGCGCGCGAATCGCCGCCTTCAGCGTATGGGGCGACATGTCGCTGGTGTCGATCAGCACGTCGGCGCGGGCGCGCAGCGCGCTGAGGATGTCGCGCTCGCGCGCCACACCCAGCGCCACGTCCTCATCCGGCGCGACAGGATGGCGGCGGCGGGTCTCGGCGTAGCGGGCGATCAGCGCGGCGTCGCTGGCGTCCATGAACACCAGCGACGGCGCGACGCCCGGCGTCGCGCGCAGCCGCGCCACGGCCTCGATCACCGCCTTGGTGGAAAACCCCCGCGTGCGCGTGTCCAGCCCCAGCGCCAGCGGCCGCCCGGCCGCCGCGCCCGGCTCGGCGAGCCTCGGGATCAGCGCAAGCGGCAGGTTGTCCACCGCCTCCCAGCCCAGATCCTCCAGCGCGTGAATGGCGGTCGAGCGCCCGGCCCCCGACATGCCGGTGATGATGGCGATCTCGATCGCGTCGGCGGCGGGCGGCGGGGTCTGCGGTTCCATGCGGCGAACGGTCCGTCAGCGGTTATGGATGGCGGCGCGGCGCGATCGGCGCGTCCGGGTCCAGCGGCGGACCATGGCGGAGCACGGCGAGGATCGACGCCGGACGCAGAACTACGGGGCAGAGAATGACCGGAACGGCCGCGCCAAGCAACAGAGTCGTGCGGCGCGGCGGCAGGCGCGCGGTCTCGGCGCCGTCGAGATCGAGCGCCAGCGTCACCGCGGCTTCGGCGGCGAAGGGCATCCGCAGCAGCCCCGCCCCGCGCGCCTCGATCAGCCCGCACAGCGCCGGCGGCGCCGACGCGATCACCGCAGCCCCTTGGCGCCGCAGCGCCACGCGGTCGTCGGCGACAAGATCGGCGCCCAGCGCGATCAGCTCCAGCGCCAGCGCCGACTTGCCCGCCCCCGAGGCGCCGAGGATCAGCAGCCCGCGCGCGCCATGCGCCACGCAGGAGGCGTGGAGCGTCTCGCCCGGGCTCACGCGCTCTCGCTGATTTCGGGCAGTTCGACCACGAAGCGCGCGCCCAGCGGCGGGCTGTCCGGCCCGCCCTCCGGCGCGGCGATGTTCTCCGCCCAGATCCGCCCGCCATGCGCCGCGACGATCTGGCGCGAGATCGACAGCCCCAGCCCGGAATGGTCGCCGTACTCCTCATGGCCGGGCCTGTCGGAGTAGAACCGCGCGAAGATGGCGTCGAGGTTTTCCTGCGGCACGCCCGGCCCGGAATCCTCGATCGTCACCCGCACCACGCCCGGCCCGCCGCGCTGCGCGGTGACCAGAACCTCACCGCCCGACGGCGAGAACGAGGCGGCGTTCTCCACCAGGTTGCGAAACACCTGCCCCAGCCGCCCGTCCAGCCCGCGGCAGATCAGCGGCGCGTCGAGAATCTTCACCCGCACCTGCGCGCGGCGCTGGTCCGCCACCTCGGCGACGGCGTCCAGCAGCGCCGCCACATCCACCGCGCCCATGTCCTCGCGCGCGAGTTCGGCGTCGAGCCGCGAAGCGTTGGAGATGTCGGTGACCAGCCGGTCGAGACGGCGCACGTCGTGCTCGATCACCTTCATCAGCCGCTCGCGCATCGGCGCCTCCTCGGTGCGGCGCATGCTCTCGACGGCGGAGCGCAGCGAGGTGAGCGGGTTCTTGATTTCGTGCGCCACGTCCGCCGCGAACCGCTCGACGGCTTCCATGCGCGCATAAAGCGCCGCCGTCATCTCGCGCAGCGCGCCGGACAGATAGCCGATCTCGTCGGCGCGCCCGGTCATGTCGGGGAAGTGCACGCGGCTGGGGTCGATCGGCCTGCGCTGCAGCGCGCCGCTGCGCATGGCGGCCTCGGCCAGCCTGCGCAACGGCCGCGCGATGGCGCCCGCCAGCGCCAGCGACAGGATCACCGACACGCCGAGCGCGACCAGAAACACCCGCAGGATCGCGACCCGCTCGGCGCGCACGATGGCGTCGATGTCGCCGCCCTCGGTCGAGAGCACCAGCGCCCCCTGCACCGCCCTGAACCGCGTCACCGGCAGCGCCACCGAGACGATGAGTTCTCCGGCGCTGTTGGCGCGCACCGCCGTCACCGGTTCGCCGCGCAGCGCGCCGTAGATCTCGGCCTCGGTGGTGATCCCGGCGATCGCGCTCTCCTGATAGAGTTCCGGCTGCTGGGTGAGCCGCTCACGCGCCAGGCGATAGATCGCTTCGAGCCGCGTCAGCCAGCCCTCGGTGATCTTGACGCCCGGCGGCGGCAGCGGCGTCACCTCGACCGGCGCGGTTGCGGCGCTGAAGCTGCGGGTGTCGCCGGTCAGCCGTCCGCTGCGATCGAACAGCCGCGCGCGCAAGCCGGTCGGCTGCGCCAGGCGGCGCAGGGCGAAATTCGCCTTCACCGGATCGAAATCCATCAGCTCGCCGTTGCCGCCCGCCGCCTCGGCGACCGCGATGGCGATGATCTCGCCCTGCGTGCGCAGCGCCTGCGCCCGCACCTCGATCAGCCCTTCGCGAAACTGGTTGAGATACAGCACGCCGACGACCAGCAGGCCCAGGCCGACCGCGTTGATCACCACGATGCGGCGGGTCAGCGACGAGAAGGGCGACAGCGCGAGGCCGCGCCCGCGACGCTTCGCGCCGTCGCGCCGCCGCAGGACCCGCCCGGCTGCGGCGTCGGGTCGCGGCGTCGGCGTCAGCGCCGCATCCTCGCCCAGATCGCGCATCGCTCCGCCCTCATCACACCGGCGCCCACGCTTGCCGCCATGGCGCCGGGCGGCGTCATGCCTCCTTGAAGCGATAGCCTACGCCATAAAGCGTTTCAATCGAGACGAAATCCGGATCGACGGCGCGAAACTTCTTGCGCACCCGCTTGATGTGGCTGTCGATGGTGCGGTCATCGACATACACCGCGTCGTCATAGGCCACGTCCATCAGCTGATCGCGGCTTTTCACCACGCCGGGGCGCAGCGCCAGCGCCTTGAGGATCAGGAACTCGGTCACGGTCAGCGTGACCGCCTCGCCGCCCCAGGTCGTCGCATGGCGCACCGGGTCCATGGTCAGCCGCCCGCGGGCGATCAGGCGGTCGTCTTCGGCGCGCTCGCCCTCCGCCGCCGCCTCGCGCCGCCGCAGCACGGCGCGGATGCGCTCGATCAGCAGCCGCTGGCTGAACGGCTTGCGCATGTAGTCGTCGGCGCCCATGCGCAGGCCCAGAACCTCGTCGATCTCCTCGTCCTTGGAGGTAAGGAAGATCACCGGCAGCTCCGATTTCAGCCGCAGGCGGCGCAGAAGCTCCATCCCGTCCAGCCGCGGCATCTTGATGTCGAGCACCGCGAGGTCCGGCGGATTGCGCCCGAAATCCGCCAGCGCCGCCGCGCCGTCGCTGTAGGCGCGCACCTCGAACCCCTCGGCCTCGAGCGCCACCGCCACCGACGTAAGGATGTTGCGGTCGTCATCCACCAGCGCGATCGTCGCCATGAAGCCTCCATTCCCCGGTCACATTACGCGACCGGTGTGACTCCGGCAATCGGGCCGCCTGACGACCGGCCGCGCCGCAGAAATGCCGCAATGGAGGAAAAAACTCATACGAGATTGCGCATCAATCGGTTTATTTGTTGCGGTGCGGCATCGCGTCGGTTGTCGAATCTTTCGCAACGTGTATCCCAAGTCTTCGAGCCGCGTTTAACCGATTGATGACGCGAATTGGGAAAACAGCGCGGATACGGGCCCGGCGACGGAGTCGGGCCCCGCGCGTTCAGGGAGCAGTGCTGATGGAAACCGGTGTGTGCAACGCTAAGCGGCGCCTGGCCGATGAGGGCATCACGGGCGTGCGCGCCGCACACTACAACCTCGGCGTCCCCGCGCTGACCCAGATGGCGATCGAGCGCGGCGAAGGCGCGCTGGGCGTCGGCGGGGCGCTGATGGTGGAAACCGGCCAGCACACCGGCCGCTCGCCGAAAGACAAGCACATCGTGGCCGAGCCTTCGGTCGAGGCGCATGTCTGGTGGGACGCCAACGCGCGCATGACATCCGAGGCGTTCGAGACGCTGCGTCAGGACATGGTCGCGCACATGGAGGGCGACGAGGTTCATGTGCAGGACCTCTACGCCGGGGCGGCGCCCGCGCATCGCCTGAACGTGCGCATCATCTGCGAACTGGCGTGGCACGCGCTGTTCAGCCACCACATGCTGCGCCGCCCGGCGATGGCGGAACTCGCCGCCTTCGACCCTGAATTCACCATCATCGACCTGCCCAGCTTCAAGGCCGATCCGGCGCGGCATGGCTGCCGCTCCGAGACGGTGATCGCGATCAGCTTCGAGCGGAAGCTGGTGCTGATCGGCGGCACGTCCTACGCGGGCGAAATCAAGAAGTCGGTGTTCACGCTGCTCAACTACATCCTGCCCGGCAAGGGCGTGATGGCGATGCACTGCTCGGCCAACCACGCCGTGAGCGACACGGCGGAGACGGCGGTGTTCTTCGGCCTTTCGGGCACCGGCAAGACCACGCTTTCCGCCGACGTGTCCCGCGTGCTGATCGGCGACGACGAACATGGCTGGTCCGACGACGGCGTGTTCAACTTCGAGGGCGGCTGCTACGCCAAGACCATCAACCTCTCGCCCGAGGCGGAACCGGCGATCTACGCCACCACCACCATGTTCGGCACCGTGATCGAGAACATGGTCTATGATCCCTACACCCGTGTGCTCGACTTCGCCGACGACAGCCTGACGCAGAACATGCGCGCCGCCTATCCGCTGGAGGCGATCCCCAACGCCTCGGCCACCGGCTGCGGCGGCCAGCCGAAGAATGTGGTGATGCTGACCTGCGACGCCTTCGGGGTGCTGCCGCCGATCGCGCGGCTCAGCCCGGCGCAGGCGATGTATCACTTCCTGTCGG
>CAZOZE010000229.1:0-4157 GCA_964584215.1 uncultured Rhodobacterales bacterium | reverse complement strand
CGAGCGAAAGCATAACGCCTTTACACGTCCGTCGATCCTGTTTCGGCCCCTGCTCCCGTGAATGAACGGGTGGTTGGTGGAGCCGCCGGGTACCGCCCCCGGGTCCGAACCGCTTATTACGCGCGCGTTTATCGCCATAGTTCCGGTCGCCCGGAACAGGTCTAACATAGGCGCGCGCCGCGCGGGATGAAAGCCCCCAATGGCGCAAAACCGCTTTTGCGGCGCGGCGGCGGGCGCCTGTTGGACAAAGCCTCGCAAACTCCCTATATTGCGCCGCACAAGGCGCGCGGCCTTCTCCGCGCGGCATCCGCGTCCTGTTTCGACCCGCTCGCCGTAATGGCGACGCAACGGGCTCTGGCGCGGCCAACCAGCGATGGAGTTGCTCATGGCGCAAACGCGCATTCTCATGGTTTTGACCTCGAACGCCCGCATGGGCATGTATGGCGGCGACACCGGCCTGTGGCTCGACAGCTTCGCTGCGCCGTTCTATGCCTTTGAGGATGCGGGTCTTTCGCCCGAGATCGCCACCATCAAGGGCGGTGCGCCCGCCATCGACCCCGCGTCGGTGACCGAGGCGGCGCAGACCGAGGCGACGCGCCGCTGTCTGGCCGACGCGCGGCTTCAGGAGGGGCTGAACGCGGCGCCGCTGCTGCGCAAGGTGCAGACGTCGGCCTATGACGCGATCTTCCTGCCCGGCGGGCGCGGCGCGATGTGGGATTTCACCGCCTGCCCCGAGCTGACCGTGACGCTCGAGCAGTTCGCGCTCAAGGGTCGCCCCATCACCGCCGTCGGCCACGGCGTCGCCGCGCTGTCGCCGGTGATGGACCCGCGCGGCGCGCCGCTGACCCGCGACCGGCGCGTGGCGTGCTTCTCGGACGAGGAGGAGCGCGCGGAGGGCTTCGACGGCGCCATGCCCTATCTGCTGGAGACCAAGCTGCGCTCGCTGGGCGCGCTGATCACCCCCGCCGCGCCGTTCACTGCGCATGTGGAGGCCGACGGGCTGTTGATCACCGGTCAGAACGCGGCCTCGGCGCTGCCCGCCGCGCAGGCGCTGATCGCCCATATCGAGAGCGCGCGCCTCGCGGCCTGAGCGCCGCGTCTTGCGAACGGTCTGCTTTGCGAAAGGGTCGGGAGGGCGTATGCTGCGCCCGACCCCCTGAACGGAGGCGCGCGTCATGGCCCTGCCCGCGATCCTGCTGAGCCCCGTCGCTCTGCGCGCCGCGAAGGTGGGCGGCGCGCTGGCGTTCGCAGCCTGGGTCGCCAGCCGCAAGCGGGCGGCTGAAGGCCCGGAGCGGCTGGACATGGCCTCCGAGGACGCGCTCGACCGCATTCCGGAAGGCGCCGATCTGCGCGCCGACCCCGCCAACGGGCGCGCCGACGCCGAAGGGCGCTGGCGGCGCGTGTTCCGCCTCGGCGGGCGCGGCGTCGAGATCGAGGCGGCGGGGCTGGGGCGGCTGCGCTGGCGCAGGATCTGAAACGGGTCTGGACAGGCACGCAGCTTTGGGCGCCTGATGCCGTGTCAACACCTGTCAGCCGAGGCGCGCCATGAAACTGCACCACTCCCCGACCTCGCCCTATGTGCGCAAGGTGATGATCGTGCTGCACGAGACCGGCCAGGCCGGCGCCGTGACGCTGATCACCGGCGCAAATTCGCCGCTGGCGCCCAATCCGCTGACCGTGGCGGCCAACCCGCTCGGCAAGGTTCCGTGTCTGGAGCGCCCTGACGGCCCGGCGATCTTCGACAGCCGGGTGATCTGCCGCTACCTCGACAGCCTGCACCATGGCCACAGGCTCTATCCCGCCGGGCCGGGGCTGTGGAGCACGCTGACGCTGGAGGCGCTGGGCGACGGCATTCTCGACGCCGGGCTGGCGGCGCTCTATGAGCAGCGGGTGCACGACGCCGACAAGCGCGCGCAGAACTGGATCGAGGCGCAGCGCCTCAAGATCGTCCGCGCCTGCGACGCGCTGGAGGCGCAGTGGCTGGCGCATCTGGCGGGGCCGGTGGACGGCGGCGCGATCGCGGTGGCGGCGGCGCTGGGCTATGTCGATTTCCGCTTCGGCGATCTGGGCTGGCGCGAAGGGCGGCCCGGTCTGGCGGCCTGGCACGCCGATTTCGCCGGGCGCGACAGCTTCAAGGCGACCGTCCCGGTGGAGTGAGCAGGCGGCGCCATCGAAACCGGTGATGGCTTACATCAAATCAATGCGTTTCACTTATCGCGCCGGCCGCCCGATACCGAGGGCGCGGCGGGCCGGATTCTCCGGCCTTGCGCCGCCGGAGGTTCACCATGGCGATTCTCTCTCTCACCCGCGGCGCCGCGCCCGGCGCAAGCGCCGCAGTCGTCACCGCGCTGATCGTGCTGCTGGCGCTGCTGGCGGTTCCGTTCCATCTCACGCGCGACGGCGAGGCCGACGCCGCCCGCCCGCACCTCGAAGACTGGCGCGGCAACAGCGCGTCGCTCGACAGTCTGCGTTGAGGCGCTGGACGCCGCCGCCGCGCCCGCTACTTGCCTCAGCGGGGAGGGCGCGGCATGGACGGCGGACAGATCGGGCGTGACGAGCGCGACGCAGGCCACGCGCAGGCGGCGATGCAAAGCCACCTGCGCGCGGCGCGCGACGCCATCGACGACGCTTTCGGCCCCGGCCACGCGGCGGCCAACCCCGCGCTGGTGGCGGCGTTCCTGCAAGGCTGCGCCATCGAGGACGCGGCGCACATGGCGCGCCGCCTGCACCGCGAGACGCTGGAGTTCGCCGGGCGCATCAGCCGCGAGACCAACGAGACGATTCTCAAGCTCAAACCGCGCCTGTTCGGCTGATCGGAAACCGGGTTTCCTGAACGCTGCGGTCCGCGCCCCTGCGTGGCGCCGGTTTCCCGCCGGGCGCGCAAAACCGCGCTCGCGCGTCGGATATGCGCAGTTTCCGGCGCCGCCTGATGCGGTAAGGTCTCAATCCCGACATGCACTTGCGGAGTGACCGGCGCCATGGCCGACATCGTTTTCACCCTCGACGGCCGCCCGGTGATCGCCAAGCCCGGCGAGACCATATGGCAGGTGGCGCAGCGCGTGGGAACCACGATCCCGCATCTCTGTCACCGCGACGCGAAAGGCTATCGCCCCGACGGCAACTGCCGCGCCTGCGTGGTGGAGATCGAGGGCGAGCGGACGCTTGCGGCCTCCTGCATCCGCACCCCCAGCGCGGGCATGGTGGTGCGCAGCGAAGGCGCGCGCCCCGAAGCCGCGCGGCGCATGGTGATCGAACTGCTCGCCGCCGACCAGCCGCCGCGCGGGCGCGCGCATGACCGCAGCGCGCATTTCTGGGACATGGCGCAGGCGCAGGGCGTGACGGAGAGCCGCTTTCCGCCGCTTGAGGCGGCGCGCGTGCCGCTGCTCGACGACAGCCATGTGGCGATGCGCGTCAACCTCGACGCCTGCATCCAGTGCGGCCTGTGCGTGCGCGCCTGCGGCGAGGTGCAGGTCAACGCGGTGATCGGCATGGCCGGGCGCGGCCATGACGCCAAGATCGTGTTCGACCTCGACGACCCGATGGGCGCCTCCACCTGCGTCGCCTGCGGCGAGTGCGTGCAGGCCTGCCCGACCGGCGCGCTGCTGCCCGCGACCGTGGCGGAGGTCGGCGACAGCCGCGCTTTCGACCGCGAAGTGCGCTCGGTCTGCCCCTATTGCGGCGTCGGCTGCCAGCTTTCCTTCAAGATCAAGGATGACAGGATCGCCTGGGTGGACGGCGTGGACGGGCCGTCCAACGAGGGGCGGCTGTGCGTGAAAGGCCGCTTCGGCTTTGACTACATCCACCACCCGCACCGCCTGACCAAACCGCTGATCCGCCGCCGCGACGCGCCGCCCAAGGGCCTGAACGTCGATCCCGCCAACCCGCTCACCCATTTCCGCGAGGCGAGCTGGGAGGAGGCGCTGGAGGCGGCGGCGGGCGGCCTGAGGGGCTTGCGCGACACCTGGGGCGGCAAGGCGGTGGCGGGGTTCGGCTCGGCCAAGTGCTCCAATGAGGAAGCCTATCTGTTCCAGAAGCTGATCCGCAAAGGGTTCGGCCACAACAACGTCGATCACTGCACGCGGCTCTGCCACGCCTCCTCGGTGGCGGCGCTGATGGAGAACGTCGGCTCCGGCGCGGTGACCGCCAGCTTCAACGAG